>JAAURO010000128.1 GCA_012032215.1 Limnobacter sp. | reverse complement strand
TTCCGCCGCCGCAAGTCCTGCCCGTTCTCCGGCGCCAACGCGCCGAAGATCGACTACAAGGACATCAAGCTGCTGCAGCGCTTCGTTTCGGAGCGCGGCAAGATCGTCCCCAGCCGCATCACGGCCGTCAGCGCCAAGAAGCAGCGTCTGCTCGCCCAGGCGATCAAGCGCGCCCGCTTCCTCGGCCTGCTGCCCTACGTCGCCAAGGAGATTTATCGCGTCGATCAGGCGTGGCTCAGCTACCTTCTGGCGAGCTATGCGCTGGGCTCGCTGGCCGGTTCGTCGAAGTCCAGTTCCACCTCGGTGGCCCCGGCGTCCCAGGACTCACACTGGGCAAGTACGCCGCCCAGCGACTCCACTGCCTGATCCACGGGCTCGAAGTGCCTCATTGGCCCCACACAGGCACCATCCAGCTCCACAAATCCAGCATTGACAAGAGACTTTCCCGGCAGCTTCGCCCTAGCTGTCACAGAGGAGTCGATGCTGCACGTTTGAGATTGTGAAGCTCTTTGTTGAGGCGTTGCAGCTGCCCCTTCACGAGTTCTTGAGTCAGGCGACCGGGTCCCAGAAGTCCCTGGAACTCCCTCCAAGGTCACAGTTCCCTTGTTTCTGACATCCCTATTGCTGGGACAAGACTTGATGGTGTTTCTGTCGCTGCCGCAGCCACGACCTGTGGCGTGACATGGAACCCTGTGGGCACCCTGCGCACGCCTCTCGTGGCTCTGAATCACCCCCATGCGCACACCAAAACTTGGCGCCTGCACTGATGCTCCTGGAAACAGTCTCAGAAGCTTGCCTTGCTGATTCTGAGGCGGTGGAGACCAAGTGCTGTGAGTGTGGGGCACCTCCTGCGTTGTTCCAGATCGCAAGTCCTCCTCCGAACACTGCCAGCTCAAACGAGAAGCAGCTGCGTGAGCTTGACCAGCCGAACGTGTTCCTGATCTCAGGTTCTGGCGTTGAGAATTGTTGCAGGCGTTTTTGGCACAACTAGTGGGTGTTCTGCAACCGTGCCCCACAGAAGTGCTGCGAAGCACCAGGGCCCTGCCGCCCACCAAGCACGTTTCAGTGTGCTGCATGTTTAATGCACGCACGAGCGACCAGTTTGACGTGGCCGTGGGCTCCTCCGAAATGTCCGCTGCAACGATATGCCCTACTGCCACTGGATGCATCGACTTGGAGCCGCAGTTCCCGGCATTGCAGCCATCTTGTGACTTCTCTGGGGCCAGCAAACCTGGCTGTGTTGTTTGAGGGAGTAGATTATCTGCCCTCTGGGCTTCACGCAGGCGAGCCAGTGGCTTTGGCACCTGCACAATGGTGCATTCACAGTGTGGCACCTGTCGGGACCGACAGTCTCATGATGGTCTGTTGGCACGAGGCGCCTTCACAGAACAGAACTGTCCACTGCATAGACATGCAACACTAAGAGCAGCCAGCCCCATGTTTAATTGACGGTGGGGAATCAGCAGTCATTGTGCGCCATAGATGGAGGGCAGGGGCACCAACGGTTGACATACCATGGGGCTGATGGAGGCTGCACGCCATGCGTCGGCTGCTCTGCTGTCGAACGCCTGCATGAGAGGTGTGAGGAGACCAGGGGAAAGCATGATTGCTTCACGTGCTGCCACGCTTCGCCGCCGCTGCTGGGATGCAAGCTGCCTTCGTGCCAGGTGTGCCATTCGGTTTCCAGCTCGGTTATGCGGGCAGCAAGCCGACTACGCGATTCAGACATTACTCGAATATCGGCCTCTAAACGGCTGACACTCTTGTTAATTTCTATCCACTGCGTCTGGTCAGACTCCAGCGTTTTCTGGGCAAGCACCTGGGCTTCCCGCTGCGAAAAAAGCGCGGTCTGGGTACGCACCGACTGCGCTTGCAAGCCCTCCAGTTCGGCCTGTGCACGGGCCTTGGCGGCGCTGACCTGGTCTTTCTGGGCCTGCGCTTCCTGCAGGCGTATAAACCAGAGCAGCCGCTGCTTGGTGCTTTTCTCGGACTCGAAATCGCGGTACTGGCGTGCCACTTCGGCCTGCTGCTCCAGCCGCTCGATTTGGTTGGTGAGTTCGCGGCGAATGTCTTCTACGCGGGTCAGGTTGTCGTGGGTGTCTTGCAGGCGGTTGTTGGTTTCGCGCCGCCTTTCCTTGTATTTGGAAACCCCGGCGGCCTCTTCCAGAAACACGCGCAACTCTTCGGGGCGGGCTTCAATAATGCGGGCAATCATGCCTTGGCCAATAATAGCGTAGGCGCGCGGCCCCAAGCCGGTGCCCAGAAAAATATCCTGCACATCGCGCCTGCGCACAGGCTGCTGGTTGATGTAATAGGTGGAACTGCCATCGCGCGTAAGCACCCGTTTAACCGAAATTTCGGCATATTGGTTCCAGCTTCCACCTGCGCGGCCTTCTGCGTTGTCGAAAACCAGTTCTACCGAGGCCCGCGAAGCAGACTTGCGGTTGGTGGAGCCGTTAAAAATGACGTCCTGCATGGACTCGCCACGCAGCTCCGAGGCCTTGGACTCGCCCAGCACCCAGCGCACCGCATCGATAATATTGGATTTGCCACAACCATTTGGCCCCACCACGCCGACCAGATTACTGGGCACAGCTACATTGGTAGGCTCTACAAACGATTTAAAACCGGCCAGACGAAGATTGGTGAGTCGCACAGTTTACCGTTGTTAAACGTGAAAAACAGGATTGGGAAGCCAGGGCCCTACAAGCCAAAGCACTGACCGTATAATAGCAAGTCACCAAGCCGGAATGACTGCGCGTTGCAATCCGGCAGCATCAAATCCGTTCAAGAATCAGTTGAGTTCGCACCATGAGCACCCAGCCTAGCCGCAATCTGGAAACATTTCCGAATCCCAACCCGGAAAGAACCTACCACATTCATATCGAAGTGCCTGAATTTACCTGCCTGTGCCCCCTAACCGGCCAGCCAGACTTCGCCACGCTGGTTATTGATTACCTGCCCGATCAAAAAAACGTTGAACTAAAAAGCCTGAAAATGTATATGTGGTCTTACCGCGAACAAGGTGCCTTTCATGAAGCGGTTACCAACCAGATTCTAAACGACCTCGTGGCCGCCACTGAACCGCTTTATTTCAAGCTAACCGCCAAATGGTATGTGCGGGGCGGCATTTATACCACGGTGGTGGCCGAGCACCGCAAACCCGGCTGGCAGCCCTTGGCGCCCGTTCACCTGGACAGCATTTCCACCATGAACCCCACCCGCGGCTAAAGGCCTGGCCGCAGTTTATACTGCACAGTCCCGCAACTTCCAGGCACTTTATGAATCGGCTAGAACTTCTGCAACCCTACCCCTTTGAACGCCTGCGCGCTTTGTTTAGCGGCACAACCCCCAACGAAAAGCTGAGGCCCATTAATTTATCGATTGGCGAACCCAAGCACGATACACCCGCCATTGTTCAACAAGCCCTCCTGGAAAACCTGCATGGCCTGTCGCTTTACCCAGCCACAAAGGGCCTGCCCGGCCTGCGCAACACGCTGGCCGACTGGATTAAAACCCGTTTCAAAGCTGAAATAAATCCCGAAACCCAGGTGCTGCCCGTGCTAGGCAGCCGCGAAGCCCTGTTTGCCTTTGCCCAGGTGGTCCTGGATGCTCACGAACCCGGTGGCTTTGTGGCCTTCCCCAACCCCTTCTACCAAATTTACGAAGGCGCAGCACTGCTGGGCGGCGCACAACCGTTGTATCTCAACATTCAGGCTGAAACAGGCCTGCCCGATTTATCCGAACTCGCCAAACAGGATTTAAGCCGGGTACACCTGCTGTATGTGTGCAGCCCCAACAACCCCACCGGCGCGGTGTTTACGCAAAGCAACTGGCAAACACTGTTTGATCTGGCAGAAAAGCACCACTTTGTAATAGCCTCGGACGAATGCTACTCAGAAATTTACCTCGACGAAGACAACCCGCCCTTGGGTGCCTTGCAAGCCGCTAGCCAGCTGGGCCGCCCTGATTTCAAAAACCTGCTTGTGTTTTCCAGCCTGTCCAAGCGCTCCAACGCACCCGGCCTGCGCTCTGGTTTTGTGGCTGGCGATGCCGACTGGATAGCCAAGTTTTGCGCTACCGCACCTACCACGGCTCGGCCATGTCTGTTGCCATTCAAGAAGCAAGCGTAGCTGCCTGGCGCGACGAAACCCATGTGCAGCATAACCGCACGCTGTACCGCGAAAAATTCAGCCAGATGCAGGCCATACTGCAACCCGGCTTCGACCAGGTGCAAATTCCACCAGCAGGCTTTTACCTGTGGCTTAAAGTGCCCGGCTGTGACCAAACCTTTGCCAAAACCCTGTACGAGCAAGAACACGTAACCGTGCTGCCCGGCAGCTTTCTGGGCCGCGACACCCCGCAAGGCAACCCCGGTGCAGCCCACGTGCGCGTAGCCTTGGTGCCGCCCATTGAACAATGTCTGGAAGCTGGCAAACGCCTGTGCAAGTTTGTACAAAGCTGCACCACAGAAATCTGACACCGAAACTTCACATACCAACACCGCTATTCAAGAGGAACCCCCTGCCATGTCCAACCACCAGTCTGTCATCGAAACCGCTTGGGAAACCCGCGCGGAACTCTCTCCAAACAGCGCACCCGAAGCCGTGCGCCAGGCCGTATCGCACACGCTGGAAGGCCTGAACAACGGCACACTGCGCGTGTGCTCCAGGCAAAACGGTGAATGGAAAACCCACCAGTGGATTAAAAAAGCCGTATTGCTTTCTTTCCGATTGGCAGACAACCAACCGATTGCCGCTGGTGGATTCACCCAGTTTTACGACAAAGTACCCACCAAATTTGCCCACTACACCGAAGCCGACTTCAAGGCAGGCGGGTTTCGGGTAGTTCCACCAGCCGTGGCGCGCCAAGGCAGCTTTATTGGCAAAAATGTGGTGCTGATGCCCTCTTATGTGAATATTGGCGCCTATGTAGACGAAGGCTCCATGGTAGACACCTGGGCCACCGTAGGCTCGTGCGCTCAAATTGGCAAAAACGTGCATTTGTCGGGCGGCGTAGGCATTGGCGGCGTGTTGGAACCCCTGCAAGCCAACCCCACTATCATTGAAGACAACTGCTTTATTGGTGCCCGCTCTGAAATTGTGGAAGGCGTGATTGTAGAAGAAAACAGCGTAATTTCCATGGGCGTTTATATCGGGCAGTCCACCCGCATTTACGACCGCGAAACCGGCGAAACCCTGCGTGGCCGTGTGCCTGCTGGTTCGGTGGTGGTGCCAGGCAGCCTGCCTTCTAAAGACGGTAGCTACAGCCTGTACGCCGCCATTATCGTAAAAAAGGTAGATGCACAAACCCGCGCCAAAACGGGCATTAATGAACTACTCAGAAATGCTCACGATTAACAAAAAGAGTAAGAAATTCCTTTGCTGGCTGTGTTTGCACCATGAACACACTCGAATTAAAGGCTCCTGACTGCTCGCCCCGCTTACAACCGACTGTCAGCAGCCTGCTCGCGAGGCACAACGCGAACGGCTTGAGGGACGGCCTCGGGGCGTACAGACAGTTCGGTAGAAGCCTGGTTAGGTAATTGGCTTGTACGCCGCAGATCGAAAGCCTTCTTTAAACAAAACCCGGCACAATACCCAGAAATGAAGGCTGCCAGCCCCAAACACAGCTGCCTTGTACTTATTTTCGGTTGTGTGGCTTTCAGTAAGCCCAGAAGCGAGTGCTTCTGCACCAAGCACCACAGAAGGTGCAAGAAATCCCGCCGCAAACAACCTGCTCAGCTCAAACCGCAACGAGAAAGCAGCTCTTGCTGTTGGGCGTTGATGCGCATGCTGAATGGAAGTATAAGACACAGCAGTTTGCCGGTTGGCTTACCCCGAATCACTCCTGAGATTCGAGAGCTTACCCATCAGTCGTTCAACAGTACATC
>JAAURO010000127.1 GCA_012032215.1 Limnobacter sp. | reverse complement strand
GCCCGATTCCAGCATTCCTACCTTTTCGCTGGATGGCAAGTTATTTTCGAACGGGAAACCGCGTTCTTTGATTTGCCGGTCATGCAAACCCTGGAACCCCGGCTGTTTTACCTCTACACCCCGTTTGTCGATCAAAGCGATCAACCTATTTCGACACCACGCTCACGGCCGAAAACTTTTACCGCATTTTTCGGAAAACCGCTATGCAGGCGGCGACCGTGTGGGTGATGCCAATCAGGTTACCGTGGGCACTACCAGCCGCATCAACGATTTAAAAACCGGCGAAGAACTGTTCCGCCTGGATGTTGGGCAACGCTACTACCTGAACACCCCCATGGTGCTGATACCCAGCGAAAGCCAGATCAACAGCGACTCCGACTTGTTTTTGTCGGCGCGCGGCAATGTGGCGCAAGACACCAGCCTGACTTACCTGGGCCAGTACGATTCAAAAACCGGTCGCAACGAAAAAGGCAACATTACACTCAGCTACGCCCCTTCAGATGGCAAACAGCTTAACTTTGGTTACCGCTACACGCGCAGCAGCATCAATCAGTTTGATTTATCGGGCCAGTGGCCCATTTCCAGGAAATGGTCTGGCGTGAGCCGACTCAACTATTCCGTGCTGGAAAGCCGCAGCATCGAAACCCTGATGGGCCTGGAATACGACGACGGCTGCTGGGTAGCACGCATTGTAGGCCAGCGTTTTGCGGTGGCCCCCGCTTTAACTACCACAGCCCTTTTTCTGCAACTTGAATTAACGGGCTTTGGCAGGCTGGGCTCTAACCCGCTGGATTTGCTGTCGCGGGAAATACCTGGTTATACCCCTGTGGGCCTGGAACGCAACCCTTAAGGAACCAAATCAGACAAAAAGCACACTAAGTGTATTAAAGTTTTACCAGTAGGCAGTGCGTCATGTCCTCTTCTTCCACACTTTCAACGGCAGTTAATGCTACCGCCTCGGCTGCCGGTTCAATCCAGTCAGCGAATTCATGTACTGGCAAAAGACCTCCTGAAGAACAATCAAGCGCTTTTCGTGAAAGTTGTAAACGTGTTGCTCGTGATTACTTTAGCAGTCAGGCTCCCGGAGCAAGCAACCCTTTGTTGCGAATCCGTACCAGCAATCAAAAATACGGGCCTGCACCAAACCCCCCGTTTGACTGCAAAAAAGTAGAGAACGCATTCAAGAAATTTCTAGAGGTTGAAAAAAAGCGACTGTTTCCTGGAACCCGTCCTGATAAAGAAACAACCGCACAGATTCGTCAGTTTAAAAAACAGCTTTTCAAGATGCTGCAAAAAATTGGCACTGGAACACTTGCCCCAGGCAAAATGCATTACGACATTCAAAGCCTTTCTGCGTTTAAGGGTCTGCCCGAAAAAATCCGTCAAGGGGCTGTCTATCTTGCACACAAGTGTGCACATCAATTTGACCATTCTCTGCTTTATGAGGAACACCAAACCGCCAACAATTGCCCGATTGCACAAAACCCGAAAAACCCAGGCCAAGCGCTTTACACGCCTAAAACACTCTTGACTATTCGCCCATCTGTCAGTGAGGCAGTTAAGGAACAATGCAAACTCGTGTTAGCCCTTTCCGACGACGAAAGGGCCAAAAGAACGGAAACGCTTGTTAAAGCGCGCATTATCAGCGCAGAAGATTGTGAAAAATCAGGTCTTTCAAGTTCATTGGTTGGTGCGCGGGGTATATTTGCCAAAACAGCCATACCGGCAGGCACCGTGCTGGATTTTTATGCAGGAATTGTCTATTCACACATTACACGGCACTCCAAACCAGAGTGGCTGCCGTCTGCTCTCTGGGAACGTGGCACGTATTCCTGGAGAGTCAGAGACTCAGAATTTTCCATCAATGCCAACTTCATTGGTAATTACATGGCATTGGTAAATTCAGTCACCCCAGGAAATGAACACAACCAAAATGCAGCAGTGCATTTTGTAGAGACCAAAGAATTTTCATTCGGCCACCACAAAAAACCGGCACATGATTGTCTGTGTTATGTGACCACAAGACGCATTGAAGCGGGTGAAGAAGTGCTCACCAACTACGGCCGAAATTATTTCAGTAATTTAGTGCTTCAGTCGTAACAAAACGCATTGGAGCAAGTGGGCACGCGCAACGCGAGAGATAGTGTAAAAAACCGCACAACCTCCACAAAATGGCGCCTTACCTTGCCTGAAGCGCGGAAAATGATTTAATCTGCGATTCACCCAAGCATGAGAAATCCTATGATCTGTTTTAAATGGCTTTCGCCCCTGCTGATTGTGCTGGCTTTTACCGCCCTTGGCAGCACCACGCACGCAGCCCCCCCAACAAAGCCACCAGCGATTCTTCCGCGCCCATTGATGGCATTGTGGCCATTGTAAACACCGATGTCATTACCCGCAGCGAGCTCAACCGCCAGGTTGCCACCATAGAACGGCAAATCATTCGCCAAGGCAGCACCCCTCCCCCCCGCGAAGTGCTCAACCGCCAGGTGCTTGAACGCATGGTCACCGACCGCGCGCAAATTCAGCGCGCCACAGAGCTTGGTATCAAGGTAGACGACAAGCAGGTTGAAGCAGCCATGGAAGGTGTGGCCCGCCAGAACAAACTATCAATCGAAGCCTTTTTTGAACAACTGCGCAAAGACGGCATTCCGCCCGAGCGCTTTCGCGATGAAGTAAAAAACGAACTCACGATTGCCCGGCTGCGCGAGCGCGAAGTCGATGCAAATATTAATGTCAGCGAAGCCGAAATTGAGGCATTTCTGGCCCGGCGCAGCAATGGTGTGTCTGTGCAACCCCAGGTAAACTGGATTCAGTTTTTAATCAAGGCCCCAGAAAACGCCAGCAGCAAAACCTTAAGCCAGGCCGAAGACCTGGCCGCTCAGGTAGAAAGCGGCCTTAAAAAAGGCCTCAGCGTGGAAGACATTCTGAAAGCCAACCCCGAACTGGCGATTGAAGGCACTGGCCGCATGGGCTGGACCAGCTTTGACAACGTACCCACCTTGTTCAGCGAATTTTTGGCCAAGGCCGAAACCGATGCCGTAGACACCGTGCGCAGCCCCAACGGTTTTCATGTGCTTAAAATGCTGGGGCGCAGGCAATCGGGCGTATCGGGCCTTGAAACCGCACCAGTTACCCAAACCCACGCACGCCACATCCTGATTCGTGCCGAAAAAGACATCACCCCCGAAGAGGCCAAACGCCGCTTGAATTTTGTGCGCGAAAAACTGCGCCAAAAAGCCGACACCTTCGAAAACCTTGCCAAACAATACTCCATGGATGGTTCGGCCTCCAAGGGTGGCGACTTGGGCTGGCTGTACCCGGGCGACACCGTGCCAGAATTCGAGCGCGCAATGGCCAGTTTAAGCACAGGCGAAGTCAGTGAAGTATTTGAAAGCCGCTTTGGTTTTCTCATTGTACAAGTGCTGGAGCGCCGTGAAAAAGCGGTCTCGGAAGACCGCCAGAAATTTCAGGCCCGCATGGCCATTCGCCAAAGCAAATCAGAAGAAGCCTACGAAGAATGGGTGCGCCAACTGCGCGACCGCACCTTCATCGACATTCGTCTGTGAGCCCCCGGTGAGCCAAGCCACCCCAGCCTCTGCCACTGCTCCACTTCTGCTAACGGCGGGCGAACCCGCAGGCATTGGGCCAGAACTGTGCAGCCTGCTGGCGGAAAGCCACAGCAACAAGCACGGGGCTGAAACCCCTTTGGCAAGCAAACGCCCGCTCGTGGTGCTGGGCGATGCCGCCTTGCTGGAACAACGCTGCAAACAGGCAGCCATTCAAGCACACTGGCAGCCTGTTACCAGCCTGCAAGAAGCCCAACCCGAGCGTCTCAAACCCGGCTACGTCTACTTGTGGCACCACCCCCTGCGCCAACCGTGCATCACTGGGCAACCAAACACCGCAAACGCGGCTTACGTGCTCGATTTGCTCCACAGCGCCGTGCAAGCCTGCCTGGCAGGCCAGGCCACAGGGCTGGTTACCGCACCATTCAAAAGTCGGCCATTCGCCTGTGGTGCCGGCTTTCAGGGTCACACCGAATATTTGGCCACTTTGTGCAACACCCCGCGTGTGGTTATGATGCTGGTGGGCGGCAACTTACGGGTGGCACTAGCCACCACCCACCTGCCGCTTTCCCAGGTGCCACAGGCACTGACCGCCAGCAGCCTGACCGAAACCCTGACGATTTTATTGGCCGATTTAAGCAGCAAATGGGGCATAGCCCAACCGTGCGTGCGGGTTACTGGCTTGAACCCGCATGCCGGTGAATCTGGGACGCTGGGCCTGGAAGAACAGCACATCATTGAACCCGTTATCAAGCACTTTCAGGCACTGGGGCACCACGTAAGCGGCCCCCACCCCGCCGACACCCTGTTTCAGCCCAAACACCTGAAGGGTGCCGATGCCATATTGGCCATGTACCACGACCAGGGTCTGCCCGTGCTTAAATATGCCAGCTTCGGAGAAGGCGTGAACGTGACCTTGGGGTTGCCGATTGTTCGCACCTCGGTAGACCACGGCACCGCACTGGGCCTGGCAGGCACGCGCAATATATCGCTTGGCAGCCTGCTGACCGCCGTGCAATTGGCCAATCAACTGGCAGACACTTCCTTGCACAGGCCAACCCACACACCACCCCCATGAACCACACAGCACGCAAGCGGTTTGGCCAACACTTTCTGACCGACCCCCGCATACTCGCCAACATTGTGGGTGAAATGCACCCACGGCCTGAAGACCACGTGGTTGAAATTGGGCCAGGCCTGGGCGCTTTAACCCACTGCTTGCTGCCCCACCTCAAACACCTGCACGTCATAGAAATAGACCGCGATCTGGCCGCCAAACTGCGCAGCGAGCCACTTGCCGCGCAAATTACCGTGCACGAAACCGATGTGCTGACATTCAATTTTGCCAGCCTGCCCAGCCCCCTGCGCGTGGTTGGCAACCTGCCCTACAACATTTCTTCGCCCATTTTGTTTGCTCTGCTGCCCCACGCCAGCCACATTGTGGACCAGCATTTCATGCTGCAAAAAGAAGTAATCGACCGCATGGTAGCCCAGCCGGGTTGCTCAACGTTTGGCAGATTGTCGGTCATGCTGCAAGCCTATTACGACATGGAACACCTGTTTGATGTGCCACCCGAGAGCTTTGACCCACCGCCCAGAGTCATGTCGGCCATTGTGCGCATGGTTCCCAAACCACAAGCCCACCGCGAAGCCATTCCCCACGCCGTATTCGCCCGCATTGTAGGCACCGCTTTTGCCCAAAAACGCAAAATGATACGCAACAACTGGGCTGGTGTAGTGCCCACTGAACTTTCCGAACAGGCAGGCATTGCGCCCACCAGCCGGGCAGAAGACATATCGTGTGCGCAGTTTTTGGAAGTGGCTAGAAATATGGCCTAGCGTTTACCCGCAAACACTCACGTATAGCGGGGTAAATATAATATGACATAGGCCCCCGGTTCTGCTTTCTTGCCATGGCGCGAAAGCACCGGATTTGCGCAGATTTCTGCGCCGAACGCAGTGCCATTTTATATTTTTCCCGCTATATGCTGCGGGCAGTCCAAAATTTGCTTACTTTGCTGCTTTGCCTGAAGATTGGCCTTTAACTGGAGCGGCTCCTGATGCTGCTTGATTGGCATTCATGGCCTGTTGTGTTTTTGCTGCTGCCGCTTGAGCCCGAGCAGCAAAAGAACCTTTCGGTACGCCACCATTACCACTTCTGGCTGTAGCAGACTGAATTCTGGCTGCGGCGTCCTGAGTCATTGGGGTTTTAGAATTTGAAGAAACGCCTGCTGGCATGATTACACTC
Source organism: Limnobacter sp. (assembly GCA_012032215.1). GTDB lineage: Bacteria > Pseudomonadota > Gammaproteobacteria > Burkholderiales > Burkholderiaceae_B > Limnobacter. Next base: position 76 of record JAAURO010000127.1, on the reverse strand, counting down.
CTTGTCAATTAAAGATTACAGATATTACTTCAAAAAATCACATAAAAAGCTTTCTTTTAAAAAAAAACAAAAATTT
>JAAURO010000126.1 GCA_012032215.1 Limnobacter sp. | reverse complement strand
TCTAAATCTTCCAAGCACAAACTGTTCGGGTTGTGATTCTCTTGTTCTTTAAGTTTTCTCTGTTTTTTAAATTGTTGTATTGAGTCTCGTTGAATGCAGTGAATACGTCTGAAGCTGCTTTTCCAAATGAATTTTTGCCAATGCTTCGCAAGGCTCTTGGTCTATTTGTTGCAGGTGCCAAAAACCCATGTCTTTAGGGGCGGCAATTTCTGGCAGGCGTTGGCTGTTTTTGTATAAGGCCTGCCGAGGGTTATTAGCTTGCCTGCTTTGTTGGTAGCACACACTCAACAAATTTTTGTAGATTGCGGGATTTTCTTTAAACCAATCGGTCAGTGTTGGCAACTCGTTGTTTAAACCAGAAATTGTGTGTGGATATTTACCCAACAGGCCCAACCAGTCAAAAAGCGTGGTCGGCGCAATGTTCTGCCCATGGGTTTGCACACCTTGGTTGACCAGGTCATAGAAAAACGAACTAAAGTCACTGTCATTACCACTGCCTGGGTTTAATTGTTGCAATCGATGCCATTCCTGCGATGCAGGGTTGTGGGGCAGTGCATCCAAAACTGCGGGCAATTGGTCAGACGGGAGTTTTTTTAAAAAATCACGGTACCAAAAATTTACAAAACAGCCAAAATTGGTACCATCAAAAAACTGTAAATACTGAAGTGCTTCGATACCCGATAAAACTTGAGGGAATAAGTGTTCAAGCAAAACCCCCATTAACTCGCGCGTTGGGTCTGGCAGTTTGTGGTGGTGAATGTCATTGAGCAAATTCAATGCAGGGTTGGTGTTAGTTGCTTGTTGTACAGGTTGCACATGGCCAGTGGCTGGGTTGCCTCTGCCCGCAAGCCATGCTTGCAGGGCGCTGGTGCGCAACCACTCGGGCAAACGGGTGTTGCGTACAAGTTGCTCAAGATCGGTGGCAAAGTGCGCGCCTTGTTGGGCGTAGCGCAATACGTTCAACACACAATTTAGCCAGTGTTTGTCAGCTTCTTCGGTGGGTGTGTTTTGCAGCCAATTAGTAAACTGTGTTTGCAAGGTGGGCCGGTACAAGGTGCCTAAGTAAGTGGTATCAACGAATTCTCTGCCCATGTCTGGGTGGGTTTGAATATTCTCTCGCAGTTTTTCAAGCAGCAGTTCCAAGTGGGTATCGCTTAAGCTGTTCGCATCGCCATACTGCACCACTGCCCAGGCATCATAGCTTATCCAATTGCACAGTTCAGTCGGGCACAGGGTAAGCAGCCAGCCATACAAACCGCGCAGCCCTGCTACGGGTTTTTTGTCAAACCCCAACAACAAGGTTTTCAACCTGCGGGCTGACAATTTTTTGTGCGTGATCTGGTTTGCCAACCAGCGTGCTGCCAGGTATTCCGCCATGGTGCGGTGGGTGGGTTGAATTTGTTCTTGCAAAGGAAGCCCAACATTTGCCAGGTGGCTGGCGTTGCCGTGTTCTTGTTGGGTGGTTGCGGGTTTAAACAGTTTGGTACGCAGCACGGCCTGCGCGGCTAGCCATAAATCTTCTGGTGGTTCACATTGCTGCAATGTGCAATACAAGGGGGTGCTTGCAGCCGAGTCGACTGCCCGTTGCTGCACGGGGGTTACTGCCTCGTCATCCAATGCCACACCTTGGTAGTTGCCCAGCAGCAGCATGGCGCATACATAGCCTGCGGCTTGCAGTTTGGTTTCTTCGAGTATTGCTGGGTTTGCGCTGCCTGTTGGGTTGCTTATTGCACCGCGTGTTTTGTCGCGATGGGCTTTGTTGTGCTCGGCAACCAGTTGTTTGCAAGCTGCCTCGTACAATTCTTTTTTGTTGGTGGGCAGTTGGCCTTGCTGGTGCGCCTTAAGCAGCAGCTGTAATAACTGCGGGTTTTCCAATACATTGTCCAAGCCTGCTTGCTTGGCTTGGGTTAAAAAGTCGGCACCGGGGCTGTTACCACTTTTTGGGTTTGGGGGCTGGCTTTGCTGTGAGTTGGTTGATTGTTTTTCCCTGTCACTGATATGTTGATTGACGATTGTTTCAACGTCTGCAGTAGTCAAGGGTTGCAGCGCATACACAGGCAATTGCCCATTGGGTGACGCACCGCACAACACGCTGTGGTCAGATGGACCATACCAATCGGCAGCGCGGCAAGCCAGGCGAAATTTGGGGTTGTTCAGTGCTTGCAGTTTGTTTTTTATTTGGTAGAGCATTGCATTATCTGAGCCACCGCGAGCTTCATCCAGTCCATCCAAAAACAGGCATTTGTTTTTCCAGTTTTCTTGTACTTGTGGGTCAGCGTGAATAAATTCAGCAACGGTTAGCAACACAGCGCCCGTGGTGGTACCCTCTCTTACTTGAAGTTGCATGGACTGGGCGTCCATTGGAAGGGCACTTTTAGCTTGAGCATTTGTTGCCTGTGAATGGATTGCTTGCTCTTGTATTGCCTGCACTTGCATGGCAAATGCGGTGCTTTTGCCCGCACCGGGTTCGCCCAACAGCACCCAGGCCGGCACGTTGCGCAATTCTTCCAGGGCCTGTTCTTTCTCCGGGGTTTGCTGGCTCAATGCACCACCACTGATTGCGCTTTCAACAGGCGCTCTATGGCCCGCAGCATTGCGTTGGGAATCGGTAAGTGCGTACACTTTTCTAGGTACTGGTTTTCCTTCATGGTGTTGCTCATCACTTAAACCACCTCATCATTCAAACCACTGTTGAACAGGCGTTAGTAAAAAATCGGGCAGCGGCACTCCACCTTGGCCCACCAGCCGGGTTTTGGCCTTCGGGTATTGGCTGCGAAATTTTTCTAAACCTTTCTGCGCTCCCGCACTTTTACCGCTTTTTACTTCAATCGCCAGCAGTTTTTCGTGGCCTTGTGTTAATACAAAATCGACTTCATACGGGTTTTCGCGCCAGTAATACAGCTTGGCCGCATGGGGCTTGTTGTTGAGTAAATGGGCGCCTACGGCTGTTTCTACCAACCTGTCCCAGTAGGTGCGGTCGGCCTGTGCTTGTTCAAAGGTGTACGGGTTTAAAGCCGACATCAACGCGGTGTTGTAGGCATTGAATTTAGGCGGGGATTGCCGTTGGCGGTGGCTTTTCATGGCATATTTTTGCAAGCCTTCCAACAATTTTGCTTGAGAAAACAGCTCCAGATAGTGGGTCAAGGTGGTGGTGTTGCCGGCATCTTGTAACTCACCTAGCAGTTTAGAACAAGGCAATGATTTGCCCGGAATACGCACCAACTACCCAATCAAACAGGTTTTTCAGCAAGGCAGGTTTGTTGACTTGGCTGCATTTGCAAAATGTCGGTGCCAATAATAGGGGCAATAAAGCTATCTATCAGATAACTGCGCCACCGGCGTAAATCATTGATTAATTTGGCTGCGCCTGGGTAGCCGCCAAAATACACGTATTCATCGCAGGAAAAGTTGAAAGCTTCTTGCATTTCGGCATACGACCAATGCGACATTTTAAGCAGCTCATACCGCCCGACCAAACTTTCGGTCAAGCCTTTTTGTATCTGCCACGGTGAAGAGCCAAGCAATAGCACATGCAAAGGGGTGCCCTGAGCGCGGTCTTCATCCCAAAGCCCTTTGATGACATCGGCCCAGCGTGGGATTTTCTGAATTTCATCCAAAGCCAGAATGTGGCAGTGGCTTTGGCTTGCCTGCGATTGCACCGATTGCGCTTTGGCGCGTGCCTCAGCCCATTGCTGGATTATCCACTGTGCATCAGGCGCACTGCTCAGTTGTGCTTGTGTGGTTTGGGGGTTAGGGTTGAACGGGTCTATGGTTTGGCTGCATGGGTTGTCGGTTGACGCAAAATCATAGGTGTGCGCGCCTTGCTCTAGCACGCGGCGCACCAGGGTGGTTTTGCCGACTTGCCTGGGGCCTGCCACCACAATCAAGTGCTGGGACTGTTCACCCAGGCGCTGCACCAAAGTTTGGAAATGACTGCGCTGAAACATTTTGTATGCAATTGAGTTAATTTACTCAATAATATACAAATCTTGTTTTTTGAAAATCTATTCAATGGGTTATTTTGGCGTGACAGATTTTTTTAAAGCCCTTTCGGCTCCTTTTTGCAGGTATGCCGCATCTGCCTGTAAACACCGCCTCACCCCCCGCCAACTGCTGCCCGCCCTCTGCAGGCGCTATGTAACGCTTTATACTGTAGCCAATCCGTCACAACCTTCCCGCAGAAAACGCAGTGTCCATACACCCGCAATCCGTAGGCTTTGTAAAGCCCCGCAGCATTTACTTCGATGAGCCTTTGCATTTGCTCAGCGGCAAGGTGTTGCCTGCTTACGAGCTGGTGGTCGAAACCTATGGCACCCTGAATGCCGATGCCTCGAATGCCGTGCTAGTGTGCCACGCGCTGAATGCCTCGCACCATGTGGCTGGCGAATACGTGGGCCAACAGCGCAGCACCGGCTGGTGGGACAACATGATAGGCCCGGGCAAGCCTGTAGACACCAACCGCTTTTTTGTGATTGGGGTCAACAACCTGGGTTCGTGTTTTGGCTCTACCGGGCCCATGTCGCTGAACCCGCAAACGGGCAAGCCGTATGGAGCCGATTTTCCGGTGGTCACCGTGGAAGATTGGGTGCACACGCAGGCCCGGCTGGCCGACAAACTGGGCATTGCGCAGTTTGCGGCGGTAATGGGGGGCAGCCTGGGTGGCATGCAGGCCTTGCAATGGAGCCTTTCTTACCCGCAGCGGGTGCGCCATTGCGTGGTGGTGGCGTCAACGCCCAAGCTTTCTGCCCAAAACATCGCTTTTAACGAGGTGGCTCGGCAAGCCATTGTTTCAGACCCCGATTTTCATGGCGGTAATTATTACGCCCACGGCGTGGTGCCCAAAAGCGGCCTGCGCGTGGCGCGCATGCTGGGGCATATTACTTATTTGTCGGGCAACGACATGACCGAAAAATTTGGCCGTCAGCTAAAGGGCGAAGACTACACTTACAGCTTTGGGGTGGATTTCAGGTGGAAAGTTACCTGCGTTATCAAGGCGACAAATTTTCTGAATACTTCGATGCCAATACCTATGTGCTGATAACCAAGGCGCTGGATTATTTCGACCCCGCCCGCCACTTCGATGGCAACCTGCCGCAGGCCTTGCAGCCAGCGGTGGCCGATTTTCTGCTGGTGTCTTTTACCACCGACTGGCGTTTCGACCCGTCCCGCACGCGCGAAATTGTGCAGGCCCTGATGGCCAACAAGCGCCGCGTCAGCTATGCCGAAATAGACGCGCCCCACGGCCACGATGCCTTTTTGCTGGCCGATGCACGCTATCACAATGTGGTGCGCAGTTATTTTGAACGCATCGCAGTGGGCACATCGGCCAGCCAATCCGTGCCCATGCATACACAGGCTGAATATCATCAATCAGCACCATGAAAGAGGGGTGGCATGAAAAGGCTTTCACGCATACGACAGGATGTGCAGCCACTGCCGATTGTGGTGCCGCGCGCTGATCTTGACCTCATCGAAAGCTGGGTGCCACAAGGTGCACGGGTGCTGGACTTAGGCTGCGGCGATGGCACTTTTCTGGCGCGCCTGATGCGCACGCGCGGTGCTTCCGGCTATGGGGTCGATTTCGAAGACGCGAACATTCACGCCAGCGTGGCCAACGGCATTGATGTGATTCAGCAGGACTTGGAGGCAGGCTTGGCCTTGTTCGATGACCATGCCTTTGATGTGGTGGTGCTTTCGCAAACGCTGCAGGCCATGCACAACACCGAGCGCATTTTGAAAGAAATTGCGCGGGTGGGCAAAGAGGGTGTGGTGTCGTTTCCCAATTTTGGGCACTGGTACAACATTTGGTCGATAGCCACCGGGCGCATGCCGGTTTCGCGCCAAATGCCTTACGAGTGGTACAACACGCCCAACATTCACCTGTGCACGCCCAAAGATTTCGAG
>JAAURO010000125.1 GCA_012032215.1 Limnobacter sp. | reverse complement strand
CGAGTTAACGGCCGCCGAGCAAGTGAGGCTTCAGACGGGGTTTCGGGCAAAGCCTTAGCCGGGCGGCAGATGCCAACGCGCCGCAGTGCGAAAGCACGACCGGGGCCCGGGCGCAACCAAGCCGGGCGACACACCAACGCGCTGTACGTGAAAGCCAAGCACAAGCGCCACAGCGTGACAGCCAAGCACAAGCGCCGCAGCGCGAAAGACCGGCATCAAAGCACCAGCCTACCCCACAGGTCATGCTCATCGCAGTCTTCAATCTCAACCCGAATAAACTCGCCCACTTTCGCCACAACCCCCGCCCCCTCCAACAACGGCACAAACACATTGCCATCTATTCCGGGGCATCTGCAGCACTTCGGGCAACCAGTCCGTCATCGTCTACTTCGTCCACCAGCACTTGCAGCACCTGGCCTACCTTGCGCTGGTTGCGTGCAAGACTTATATCAGCCTGCAAGGCCATCAAGCGTGCTTTACGCTCTTCTTTTACCGCTTCCGGCACCGGGTTGGGAAGCGCATTGGCCACCGCGCCTTCCACCGCTGAATAGGCAAACACGCCCACTCTATCCAGCTGTGCTTCTTCAATAAACTGCATCAGGTGCTCAAACTCGGCTTCGTTTCGCCCGGAAAACCGATAATGAAAGTGCTGCGCAACGTGATGTCTGGGCAAATGTTGCGCCAGGCCACAATGCGCTCCATGTTTTTCTCGCCACTGGCCGGGCGTTTCATGCGTTTAAGCACACCGGGGTGGGAATGCTGAAAAGGAATGTCCAGGTAAGGCAACACTTTTCCTGCCGCCATAAGTGGCACCACACGGTCTACATGCGGGTATGGGTACACGTAGTGCATGCGCACCCAGATTCCCAATTGCCCCAACTCTTCTGCCAATTCCTGGAAACGCGTTTTAACAGGTCGCCCGTTTACAAAGTCGGTGCGGTATTTTAAATCCAGACCATATGCAGAGGTATCCTGGCTTACCACCAGCAATTCTTTAACACCGCTTTTTTTCAGACTTTCTGCCTCGCGCAGCACCTCGCCAATCGGGCGACTAACCAAATCGCCCCGCATGGCCGGAATAATACAAAACGAGCAACGGTGGTTGCAACCTTCGGAAATTTTTAGATACGCATAATGTGCAGGGGTTAATTTAACCCCATGGTCTGGCATTAAATCCACAAAAGGGTCGTGCGGTTTTGGCAGGTGAATATGCACCGCCTGCATAACCTCTTCGGTAGCATGAGGCCCAGTTACAGCCAGCACTTTTGGGTGCAGGCTTTGTATCAACTGTTTGCCTTCTTCGCCATTTTTGGCACCCAGGCAGCCCGTTACAATTACCTTACCGTTTTCTGCAATGGCTTCGCCAATGGCATCCAGGCTTTCCTGCACCGCGCTGTCTATAAAGCCACAGGTGTTCACCACAATCAGGTCGGCACCCTGGTAATCGGGGGCTACGTGGTAGCCCTCTACTTTCAATTGGGTCAAAATGCGCTCAGAATCAACCAGCGCCTTGGGGCACCCCAACGAAACAAAGCCCACACTGGGTGGGCGCTTTACTACAGACATATTTTCAACCCGATAAAAAGGTGATTTTTAGTACTTATTTTTTGGAAGAATCTTTGGGGCTTGCCCCCGGTTTTCCAGGTTGTGCCGGAAAACCAAAATTGGAAAACAAATTGCGCGTTTGATCCTGAAACTGATCTTGCATGGACACAAACATATTTTTACTCTGTTCGATGTAATTGCTCATCATCGACTGAATCATGGGTGTTTGCACCGTCATAAACTGTGCCCAAAGTTCTGGGTTGGCGAACTGCTTGCCATCTACCATGCCCTTGCCCTGCTCCTGAAACTTGCTTTGAATATCGGTAATGGCCTGGAAATTCTGCTCCAGAAACGGGCCCATAATATTTTGCATGGCATTGCCATAAAACCGAATAATGTGCGAAAGCATATTCGATGTAAAAATCGGTGCTCCGCAGGTTTCTTCGTCTAAAATAATTTGCAGCAAAATGCTTCGGGTTAGGTCTTCACCTGATTTTGCATCCACAACCTGAAAGCTTTCGTTGTCCAGCACCAGTTGCTTCACATCGCCCAAAGTAATGTAGCTGCTGGTTTGGGTGTCATAAAGGCGACGGTTTGGGTATTTCTTAATCAGTCGGGTTTCTTCTGCCATGCCTGCTTGTCTCAAAATAGGGAGGTGCAAAAAAATTTTGCACCACACAGTGTAACCTGTGCAGTGCAATGGTGCGATGAAAAAAGCCAAATAAATACGCTATTTAAGAACCTCTGATTAACTCCGTGGATACAGATTTGAGGTTCCTTAAGGCTTCAGCCCATGTGCAAACCGCCATTCACAGAGAAGTCTGCTCCAGTGGAAAAGCCGGATTCTTCCGAAGCCAGCCAACCACAAATGGAAGCAATTTCTTCAGGCTCACCCAATCGCCTGACTGGAATGGTAGACACAATCTTTTCCAGCACTTCAGGGCGAATGGCCCGAACCATATCGGTGCCAATGTAGCCAGGGCTTACCGTGTTTACGGTAACTCCCTTGGAGGCCACTTCCTGCGCCAAAGCCATGGTAAAACCATGCGACCCTGCTTTAGCAGTCGAATAGTTGGTTTGCCCAAACTGGCCTTTTTGTCCATTGATGGACGAAATATTCACGATGCGACCCCAGCCTTGTTCAACCATGCCATCGATCACCTGCTTGGTCACGTTAAACAGCGAATTCAGGTTGGTATCGATGACAGCCTTCCAGTCTTCCAGGCTCATTTTTCTAAACAGGCCATCGCGCGTAATACCCGCATTGTTAATCAGTACAGAAATGGTCCCGTGTTCGGCTTTCACCTTGTCAAAAGCGGCTTTCGTACTTTCCCAGTCAGCCACATTGCCCTCACTGGCCCACACTTCAAAACCGGCCTCGCGCATTTCGCTCAGCCATTTGTCTTTACGGGGAGAATTGGGACCACAGCCTGCAACCACCTTGAAACCATCCTGGCAAAGCCGCTTGCAGATAGAAGTTCCAATACCCCCCATGCCACCAGTTACATACGCTACTTTTTGATCAGTTTTTTGACCACTCATGTTCAAATCCTTCTTGCTTTCTTGACTAAAAAATTAAACAAAAATTTTATTAATACAACCTGGCTGCCCCTTACCGGGAAACGGCCAGTGCCACGCCCATGCCGCCACCAATACACAAAGAGGCCAAGCCTTTTTTGGCATTTCGCCGATTCATTTCGTGCAACAGGCTAACCAGCACACGACACCCAGAAGCACCAATGGGGTGCCCCAAAGCAATGGCACCACCGTTCACGTTGATTTTGGAGGTGTCCCACTCCATTTCCTGATTCACCGCGCAAGCCTGTGCGGCAAATGCCTCGTTGATTTCCATGAGATCGAGCTCAGAGGCGGACCAACCCGCTTTTTTCAGGCAAAGCCTGGAAGCAGGCACAGGCCCCATCCCCATAATGGAAGGGTCGATACCGGCACTGGCGAAAGCTTCAATTTTAGCCAGCACTGGCAGGCCCAGTTGTTTGGCCTTTTCCTCCGACATCAAAAGCACGGCGGCTGCGCCATCGTTAATACCCGATGCGTTGGCTGCGGTGACTGTGCCGTCTTTTTTAAAGGCAGGCCGCATACCGGAAATGCCTTCCACTGTGGCACCCTTTTTCGGAAATTCATCGGTGTCAAACACCATGGCTTCCCCTTTGCGCTGGGGAATTTCCAAGGGGAAAATTTCATCCTTGAATTTTCCTGCAGCAATAGCCGCCTCGGCCTTGTTTTGTGAAGCTACGGCAAACTCGTCTTGCCGGGCACGGGAAATGCTGTACTTCTCGGCCACGTTTTCTGCAGTAATGCCCATATGGTATTGGTTATACACATCCCACAGGCCATCTACAATCATGGTATCTACCAGCTTGGCATCGCCCATACGAAAGCCATCGCGGCTACCGGGCAACACATGCGGCGAGGCGCTCATGTTTTCCTGCCCGCCGGCAATCACGATTTCCGCATCGCCACAACAATGGCCTGCGCTCCCAACATGACAGCTTTCAGGCCGGATCCACACACCTTGTTGATGGTCATGGCTGGCACGCTGGCAGGCAGGCCTGCCTTAATGACTGCCTGACGAGCCGGGTTTTGCCCAGAGCCCGCTGTAAGAACCTGCCCCAGAATAACTTCAGACACCTGCTCACCGGAAATGCCGGTTTTTTCCAGAAGCCCTTGAATAACGTGCGCGCCCAGTTCGGGTGCAGACACCCTGGCCAGACTGCCTCCAAATTTGCCAATAGCTGTGCGGCCTGCCGCTACTATTACCACCTTGGTCATGTTGTTCTCCATTGATTGATAGGTTGATTAAACAGGCCCTGCTTCATGAGGCCTTTTGTTTGACATAGCGCCCAGGCGCTGGCTCTATGGCTTTGTGCTTGCTGCTGCCTGCTTTTTTGGGTGCTGCAACTTCCTGGCCCTTATGGTCTTCCAACCAGTGGTTCCAGTCTGCCCACCAACTGCCTGGCACAGACTCCGCCTTTTCAAACCATTTCTGGGGGTCTGGTGGGATGTCGCCAGGGGCCACCCAATAATTGCGCTTGTTTTTGGAAACCGGATTAACCACCCCTGCAATGTGGCCCGAAGCACCAAGCACGAAACGTACCTCGCCGCCCAGCAACCGGGTGCTGACGTAGGCCCCTGTCCAGGGCACAATGTGGTCTTCGCGGGTAGCAAGCACATAGGCAGGCACGTCAATCAACGACAAATCCACCGGTTTGCCGCATACTTGCACGGCTCCCGGCTTGCACAGATTGTTTTCCAAATAGGTGTTGCGCAGATACCAGGTAAACATGGGGCCTGCCAGATTGGTGCTGTCACTGTTCCAGGACAGCAAATCAAACGCAGGTGGTTTTTCCCCTTTCAGGTAGCTGTTAACCACGTAGTTCCAGATCAAGTCGTTGGGCCGCAATGAAGAAAATGCACCGGCTAAATCGTTGCCTGGCATTAATCCCCCCTTACCCATGGTTTCCTCGCGGGCCTGTACCTGTTCTTCAGTCACAAATACACCCAATTGCCCTGATTCGGTAAAATCGAGCAAGGTGGTTAAAAAGGTAACGCTTTCCAGCCAGTGTTTGCCGCGTTGCACCAAGGTGCTGATGGCCGTTGCCAGCAGAGTTCCGCCTACGCAAAAGCCCATGGCATTGATTTTTTCCTGGCCGGAAATTTGCCGCACGGTGTCAATGGCCGTAACAATACCGTCTTCTACGTAGGTGTCCCAGCTAAAATGGCCCTGCGCTTCCTGCGGGTTTCTCCAGGAAACCAGAAACAGCGTGTGCCCTTGCCCCACCAGGTAGGCCACCATGGAGTTTTGCGGCTGCAAGTCCAGAATGTAGTATTTGTTGATACAGGGCGGCACCAACAGCAATGGACACTCGCCCACTTTGGCCGTGGCTGGCGCGTACTGAATCAGCTGAAAGCACCCGTTTTCAAATACCACGGTGCCGGGAGTTGTTGCTACATTACGGCCCACTTCAAAAGCGCTTTCATCGGCTTGTGAAATTTTTCCTTTCTGGATGTCACACAAAATATTTTCAATGGCTTGCTTTAGGCTTTCACCCTTGGTTTCAAGCAGTTTGCGCTGTGCATCGGGGTTGGTGGCAAAAAAGTTGGCCGGACTGGCGGCACTTAAAAATTGATCGAGTGCGTATTCAACCTGGCCACGTTTAGGGTGGTGTGCTGGCACAACATCCAGCAATTTCCGGGTGTATTTGGCATTCAGGCAATACAGTGCAGCAGTGAGCGCGTAGGGGCCGTTGTCACGCCAGGCTTCCGAAGAAAACCGCCTGTCGCCCTCCAGCCACGTGTCAAGAGAAGCCGGACTGGATTCAGAAACGGTACCCCGCCCGATGAACTGGCCTGAAGGGCCGCAGTCATGA
>JAAURO010000124.1 GCA_012032215.1 Limnobacter sp. | reverse complement strand
TGAGCAAGGACACATCGAATATCTGAATAAGCGCAGGTTGTGCGGGTTGTTGGGGTTTCTGGTCGCCGGTTTTTGGGTTGCGGGTTCTGCATGGGCCCAGAACACGCCCACCGGCGAATATGCTCGCCACGAGATGGAGCTGGAAATAGGCGGAGCCTGGGTACGCCCTACCGTGGCAGGGCAAAGCTCTACCGGAGCTTATCTGGTGTTTAAATCCGACACAAACGGCGAGCTGATTGGCGCAGAATCTGAAGTGGCCAGCCTCACTGAACTGCACGAAATGGTCATGGAGGGTGATGTCATGCGCATGCGCCACGTCATTTCTGTGCCTGTTAAAGCAGGCGAACCCCTCGAATTCAAGCCCGGTGGTTACCACCTGATGCTCATGGACTTAAAAGCTCCCATTCTTGAGGGGCAAAAGGTGGCTGTTTCTCTGCTCTTCAGAACGGCAACAGGCAAGATCACGAAAGTGCCTTTTACCGCCAAAGCTGCCATGATGGATCAACCCCCGCGCAAACGCAGGTACCCCTTTGTACAGCCCGGAACAGAAAGCGAGCACCCCTGATTCGATTCACCCCCTAACGCCTGCTTCATGGAACCCACCCAAGTCTTTTTACAGATTACCGCCATAACCGCACCGGTGTTTGCCATGGTGTTTTTGGGCTTTGGTTTAAAGCGCATTCATTTGCTTAACGATTCTTTTATCGGGGTGGCCTCGAATTTAATATTCAAGGCCACCATGCCCACGCTGTTTTTTTTGTCTATTTCCAAAGCCAATCTGTCAGAGGCTATTCAGCTTGATTTGCTGCTGTATATCACTGTGGGCACCTTGTTTGCTTTTTTTGCAAGTTGGTGGTGGGCAGTGCGCACCTTGCAGCCCGTGCAGCGCAGTGCGTTTGTACAAGGGTCTTTTCGGGGCAATTGCGGCGTGGTCAGTTACGCCCTGGTGGTCAGTTTTTTTGGCGAATGGGGCATGTCGGTGGGCGGCGTGCTGGCAGGCTATGTCATTGTGCTGTTTAATGCGCTGGCGGTTTTTATTCTGGCGTTTTACAGCCCCACTTTCACCTTCAGCCCGAAAAACATGGCCAAAGAGCTTGCCCGAAACCCGCTGATTGTTTCAGTGGTCTTGGGTTTGCTGGCAGCAGCGGTGCACTTGCGTTTGCCCATGTGGCTTGAAACCTCTGCCAGCTATTTCGCCCAAATGACTCTGCCTTTGGCGCTTATCTGCATTGGTGGTACGTTGTCGGTGGCGGGTTTAAAAAGTTCGGGCTGGCCTTCCTTGCAGTCGGCTTTTATTAAACTGGCTCTGGCACCGGTGCTGGGCTGCGCGCTTGCCTGGGCGCTCGGTCTGGATGGCCGTTCGCTGGTCGTTTTGTGGCTGTTTTTGTCCAGTCCCACAGCCGTGGCCAGTTTTGCCATGGCGCTGGCGGCCAAAGGAGATGGCAAGCTTGCTGCCAATATTATTGCTGTTACCACGCTGTTTTCCATGTTCACGGTTACCTTTGGCACCTGGGTGTTGCGGGTGGCCGGGCACTAGCAGGGCAGCACGTCAATTCGGTGGTTTTTCAAGGGGTTTTTGTTTGTCTTCATCTATTCTTGCCGTGTTTGTGGCCTTGGTAGCGGCCATCAGCGTGTTGCTTTCTCCAAGAGCAAAAAATGAACAGGCTTTTTTTGAAGGTTTGTCGCCAACTGGGCAGGCCCCGGGTTTGCTTACTCTGGTGTTCTCGCAGGTAACCACCTGGATTTTGCCCGCTCGCTCATGAATGCCGCCATTCTGGGCTACTTCTACGGCTTGTGGGGCACACTGGCGTATGCCGCCTACTACGGCTCTTTTCTAACCGGTGGGCTGATAGTCGACAAACTGCGTTTCACCCATGGCGCGCGCAGCGTGCAGGATTTTCTGCGCAGCCGCTTCGGTAAAACAGGCACCACGTGCTACAACTTTGTGATTGGTGTGCGCCTGGTTAGCGAGGTGTTTGCCAATTTACTGGTGATTGGAATCCTGTTTGGCGCGGCCGGTAGCGAACCCTACGTCATTGCCATTTTGGCATTTTCACTGGTAACGCTGTTTTATTCTGCTTTGGGTGGCTTGCATGCCTCTTTGCGAACCGATGTGTTTCAGATGCTGGTTTTTTTGGTGGTTTTGGCAGTGTTGGTAGTGGTGACATTGGGTGCAGACACTTTTTCTTTTTCCACCTTGTTGTTCAAAGCGTTTAACGCCACTGATCCTGGTCCTGTGTTGCTGGCCGTGGCGCTGCTGCAGGTAATCAGTTATCCCATGCACGACCCGGTCATGATGGATCGGGGTTTCTGCCGACCGAAAACCAACCCGCCGCAGTTTTTTGCATGCCTTCTGGTTAAGCACCCTGTGCATTGTGCTGTTTGGCAGCTTGGGCGTTTTTGCAGGCAGCCAAACCCTGGCAGGTGAAGACATAAATGCCACGCTTACCCGCCTTTTAGGCGAAATACCCATGTTGGTGTTTAGTGCAGCGTTGGTGATTTCTGCCATGTCTACCCTGGATTCCACGTTGTCGAGTTCGGCCAAGCTGGTGGTGCAAGACATGCGCGTGCTGGCACCCACGCTGCAAAATGGCCGAATGGTCATGGTGTTATTCATGCTGGTTGGTTTGCTGTTTGTGTTTTATGGCTCTGAAGATTTGTTTGCCGCGGTGGCAGTCAGTGGTACGGCATCCATGTATTTAACCCCGGTCATTGTGTTTAGCCTGCTATTGAACTGGGAGCGGGTGCCCATCTGGAGCTACGTGTTTTCTTTTGTGCTGGCCATGGGTGGTGCGGTGCTGTATTTCACCGAAAGCTCGGGTTACTCGAACTTTATTACGCCGTGGGCGGGCATTGAGCACAAATACAGCAAGCTCCTGTTCATTACAGCCCACGTGTTTGTACTGGGGTGCGTTGGTTTTTGTCTGGGCCGTGCGCTGGAAATGCGCAGGCCACTGGCTGGTACAGCCTGATTTTTTCCTGAAGCAGTAAACGCATGCCTTACACTTTGCTTTCGCCCACCCGTGAGCGCCTTACCTTGCTGGTTCTGGCAGGCGTACAGTTTACCCATATTCTCGATTTCATGATTGTCATGCCATTGGGGCCAGAGCTTATCCGTACCTTTGGCATTGTGGATGCGCAGTTTGGTTTGCTGGTTTCTGCCTATACTTTTGCAGCGGGTTTTTCCGGCCTGCTGGCTTCTTTTTACATCGACCGCTTCGAGCGCCGGTCGCTTTTGCTCACGCTCTATCTGCTGTTTGCCATAGCCACGTTAGCCTGCAGTCTGGCGCCTTCCTACGAGTGGCTGATGGCTGCGCGCCTGGCAGCAGGGCTTTTTGGCGGCGTACTGACTGCTTTGGTGCAAACCATTGTGGCTGATTTAATTCCTTATCAGCGTCGTGGCAAAGCCATGGGAGTGGTGATGACGGCATTTTCTGTGTCCAGTGTGGTGGGGGTTCCGCTTGGGCTTTACATTGGCACGCTGAGCAGTTGGCATGCGCCATTTGTGCTGATTGCTGGCATGTCTGCCTTGGTGTGGGCAGGCGGCTTGCTTGCTTTGCCCCGCATCGAAGGCCATTTAAACCATGCCGAGCCTATTACTGCTACACAAGGGCTGTTGCAAATCCTGCGCGAAGGCAAGCACTGGCAGGGGTTTGGCATGTCTTTTGCATGGTGCTGGCAGGGTTTTCGATTATTCCATTCATTACCCTGTACATGCAAACCAATGCAGGCATTGCCCCTGAAAAAATTCCCCTGATTTACCTGATGGGCGGAGCATCCACACTGGTGACCGCGCAAATTATTGGCTGGTTTGCCGATGGTTTTGGCAAAGCCCACGTGTTTAAAACAGTGGCTACGCTGGCCATGTTGCCCATGGTGGTTGTTACGGTAAGTGCTGGTTTGCCTTTTCCTGCCATTCTGGTAATTACTTCGCTGTTTTTTGTGTGTGTAAGTGGCCGCATGATTCCTGCTATGGCCATGCTCAGCGCCGTGGCTACCCCACGGTTGCGTGGCACATTCATGACGCTTAATTCTGCCGTGCTTTCGGCAGGCATGGGCCTTGGCGCTTTTGTGGGGGGCTTGCTGATTTCACGCGATACACAAGGCATGTTGCAGGGATACTGGCTGTGTGCCTTGGTGGCCGTGGGTTTTAATGCCTTGGCCATGGTGATGGCGCACCGCGTGGGCAAGACTTTGTAGTGGGTTGCCCACTGCCTGGGGGTTTGTTTTTAAAATCCCGATTCGTATTTCTCAATGTAGGGAGCCAGCAGATCTGGGTCCAAGCCCCGCAAAAGCACCAGTTCTGTTTCAACAGCTTGACGAAACATCTCCTTGCCCATCTGGGAAAGTACTTCGTCAGGGATCGGTGTTTCTTCCAGGAGTTCGTTGTCGGCTATCAATCGTTCCAGATTCTTTGCGGTTGTCTGGGCAATGCAGGCGAAATCTTCCTCAATTTGCCCCACCAGGCCTAGCAGGTTTAGTTGATTGTCTACACCAGAAGGAACATCCAAAAGGCGAGACACTCTGCCCAGTGTGCAGGGATCTTCTTGCGTGAATTCAATTAACCGCGTGGCCAATGCGTTCTCCAGGTTTTTTTTGTACGGTGGAGTTTGTGCATGCGTTTATATACGCCCATAGCCGCACGGCTACTTCAGCAGGCCCGTAATCCATGTCCAGGGTGGTTATTTCTTCACCGGGTACCAATTTTTCCAAGCCTTTTTTTATGGCGTCATGTGCAAGGTGGTTTTTAAATCGATGAAGTATTGCTTGTTTGACACTTTCTAAAGTGGGTAGTTCAAGGTGCGATGTGCTTTGAAGCAGATTATCTCCTGCAGCACGTGTCAGGCTTTTTACTTCGGCTGTCATGACGTTTTCATCATTGCTACTTCGTGTGAAAGTCGCAGCTTCCGCAGTGGTTTTCAATATGGTAATTTTTGCAAGATTCTCGTTGATTAATATGTTTTCACTGGTGATGCCCAGTGAAATGGTGCCATTCAACCATTGCTCCCAATGTGTTTCTGGAAAAGGTAACACCATTTATTAAAAATTCCTGTTGATATGGATTAAAAAAAAGTGCCCATTTGTGTAAAAGGTATTTGAATTCTTGGATTCTTCGGTGAGATTGACTTAATCTGTACGCTTTGTTTCGAATTGTTCTGCTTAATCTAACTGAGTTTAACAAAAGATGGATGGTCATTCCGCAACAAGAGTCGCCCCTATAAAAATTATTGTTTGCAACCAAGGGTGATGTTTCTTGGGATAACAATTCCATGAGTGTTCTGCCTGCACGGTATCTTACATGAGTGGAGTTATTGGAATTCAATAAAAAAAGATCGGGATCTTTTCGTAAAATTTTAAACAAAAAATATTAATATTTATTCTCTGTTCAGGCGTTGGATCGGTGAATGCACTAAATTTTTCTATACAAGTCAGTGCTTTTTCATTTAGTGTTTCCTGCCATTTTTTAATTCCAAGTAAATTTTCCCGGTACGTCTTATAAATATAATGAAAAGGTTGTGAGTTTCCAGCTTCTGAAGCTCGCGATTGGAAGCTTTCGGGTGATTGTTGAGTAGGTTTAGAGGCGGTTTGGTCCTCTTGGTTCCATCCATCTCCTTGTTCTCCAAAAAGGTAAGGTTCTTGGGTACTGCCTATTGCTTGCACCATGTAAGTCACCTCTGATTTTAGGGTATTTCAGGAACAATAAATGCATGAATTTTTCTGGCTCGTATGGCACTTAAAAAAGAAGCGTTTTCAATATAGGCAGTGCGTGTATTTCCACCCATCTCAATAACTCCCCTTTCTTGATTTTTGGGTTTTATGCAGTCGGTGTTCAGCCATCTTTGTTGCGCAGGTTGGTAAACAAAAGTTTGAAAATGGCCGATTCCACGGCCATTTGGATTTCCAGAATGCGTGATAATGTGGTAACGCATACCGCGCTC
>JAAURO010000123.1 GCA_012032215.1 Limnobacter sp. | reverse complement strand
AATCGCCGGGAGGCACACACCAACGCGCCGCAGCGCGAAAGCACCGCGTATGCGCCCAGAATGGTGCCGAACGCCGAACGCCGAACCGCTCCGCAGGCCGAACCGCTCCGCAGGCCGCCAAGCACCCCCCGCCTTAAGCCCCAAGCCCGCGCTTGTTTGCCCCGGGTGAGTAAAAGACTGTTCGCCGCCGAAGCTCTTGGCGCGGGAGGAAGAAGGCCGGGCATGTTTGAGCACCGCAGCCCCGCCAGGGGCGAGGGCGAGTTAACGGCCGCCGACCAGAGCGAGAGCGCAGGCGGGGTTTCGAACAGTCCTCGAACCCGAGGCATCAAGCCGGGGTTGGGGTGAAAAGGCGGCATACAAGCGACAAAGCGCTGCAAACCAGCAAAGGCGGTGCAAAAAGCGGCGTAGAGACCACCTTGCGCACTCTACGCCTTGCGCCTTACAAATTCAGATTCGAGTCTGTCACCGCACCTTCGCTGGCACAGCTGGTCAAGGCGCTAAATTTTGCCAAAACACCTGTCAAATACCGCGGTTTGGGTTTTACCCACATTGCTTTTCGTGCGCTTAGTTCGTCGTCAGAAACATGGAGTTGCAGCAGCTTTTTGTGGGCATCTATGGAGATGCTATCACCTTCGCGCACAAGGGCAATCGGTCCACCAACGTACGCTTCGGGTGCCACATGGCCAACCACCATGCCCCAGGTGCCTCCAGAAAACCGGCCATCGGTAATCAGGCCCACGGTTTCCCCCAAGCCTTTACCAACAATCGCTGAGGTGGGTGCAAGCATTTCTGGCATGCCGGGGCCGCCTTTGGGGCCGAGGTAGCGCAACACCACAATGTCGCCGTCTTTAATCTGGTCGGCCAAAATGGCTTCCATGGCAGATTTCTCGTTGTCGAACACTTTGGCGGGACCGGTCATGACCGGTTTTCAGGCCAGTAATTTTGGCAACTGCGCCTCTGGGTGCCAGGTTGCCTTTCAAAATGGCTAAATGACCTTGTTTGTAAAGGGCTTTTTCAATCGGAAGAATAACATCCTGGTTGGCATTTGGGGCAGAGGGCACATCGGTCAGTGTTTCAGCTATGGTTTTTCCGGTAATGGTAATGCAGTCGCCGTGCAGCAGGCCCGCATCCAGCAAAAGGCGCATGACCTGCGGTATGCCGCCAGCGCGGTGCAGATCGGTGGCCACATATTGCCCCGATGGCTTCAGGTTGCAAATAACCGGGGTGCGCAGCCGCACGCGTTCGAAATCGTCGTAGGTCCATTCAATGCCTGCCGCTTTGGCGATAGCCAGAAAGTGCAGTACGGCGTTGGTCGATCCACCAATTGCCATAATAACCGCCACTGCATTTTCGATGGATTTTTTGGTAATGATGTCGCGGGGTTTGAGGTCGTTTTTGACCGCTTCAATTAAAACCCGGGCCGATTCTTCGGTAGATGCTCGCTTTTCCTCGTCTTCGTTGGCCATTGTGGACGAGTACGGCAGGCTCATGCCGAGCGCCTCAAAAGAGGAACTCATGGTATTGGCGGTGTACATGCCGCCACACGAGCCGGAACCCGGGCAGGCGTTTTTTCAATGCCTTTAAAATCCTGCTCATTCATACGGCCTGCGGTAAATTCGCCCACTGCTTCAAAGGCCGACACAATAGTGAGGTCCTTGTTTTTGTAGTGACCCGGCTTGATAGTGCCGCCATAGACATAAATAGCGGGCACATTCATGCGGGCAATGCCTATCAGGCCGCCGGGCATGTTTTTGTCGCAACCGCCGATGGCCAGAACGCCGTCCATCCACTGGCCTTGCACCGCCGTTTCAATGCAGTCTGCAATGACTTCGCGTGAAACCAGGGAATATTTCATGCCTTCGGTGCCCATGGACATGCCATCTGAAATGGTGGGTGTGCCAAAGATTTGTGGATTGCCACCCGCACACTTGATTGCCGCCACGGCGCTGTCCGCCAGGGGTTGCAACCCGGAGTTACAGGGCGTAATCGTGGAGTGCCCGTTGGCAATGCCTATCATGGGCTTGTTGAAGTCTTCTTCCTGGTAGCCCATGGCAAAGTACATGGCGCGGTTTGGCGAGCGGGCTACGCCTTGGGTAATGTTTTTGGAGCGGCGGTTAATACTCATGGTCGTACACTCTGGTGGGGTTGTTGAACAAGGCTGGGGCTGGCGCCTGTACATGGGTTGTGCAACCCGTAAATTTATCATCTTTAAGCCGGTTTCTGCAGACTACGGGTTCTTTCGGCCTGGCAAGAGTGCATTAAACGCCCCCGAAGCCTTACAATAAAGCCAAGATTTACTAAAACCTGTGCTATTCATGTTTGTTCACCCGCAGTTCGATCCGATTGCCCTTTCCATCGGCCCCTTTGCCCTGCACTGGTATGGCCTGATGTACCTGCTCGGTTTTTTGGCCTTTGTTGTGCTTTCCCGGCGGCGTTTGCCACTTTTTCCTGCCATTACCAGGCAAGACATCGACAATTTGCTGACTTGGGGCGTGGTAGGCGTCATTCTTGGGGGGCGGTTGGGTTATGTGCTGTTTTACAAGCCCGATTATTATTGGGCACACCCCACAGAAATTTTGGCCATTTGGGAAGGTGGCATGTCGTTTCACGGCGGGTTTTTAGGGGTTTTGGCAGCGGGTTGGCTTTATTGCCGAAGCAAGGGCTTCCACTTTTTAGATCTCATGGACTTTATTGCACCCACTATTCCTGTGGGGCTTGCCTTTGGGCGCTTGGGTAACTTTATCAATGGCGAATTGTGGGGAAGGCCTACCGATGGCCCTTGGGGTGTTGTGTTTCCCCAGGCAGGCGACAACTTTGTGCGCCATCCGTCTCAGCTGTACGAAATGGCACTGGAAGGAGTGGTGCTGTTTGTGGTGCTGTGGTGGTTTGCTTCCCAGCCCCGAAAACGTGGTCAGGTGTCTGCCTTGTTTTTGCTAGGCTATGGTGTGGCACGTTTTGTGGTTGAATTGGCACGCGAGCCTGATCGCTTTTTAGGTTCATTGGCATTGGGCATGAGTATGGGGCAGTGGTTGTGTGTGCCCATGTTGCTTGGTGCGGCTTTGCTGTGGTGGCTGTCGCAATCGAAGCCTGCGGCCTTGCAAAGTCAACGCAAAACCCCGGCTGAAACGCCCGTCAAAAATTAGATCAAAAACCGGTCAATGCCTTGTACACCATAGAGGTGGCAATAAGGGTGAGCATTACGGCAAACACCCTTTTAACCCGTTTAACAGGCAGGGTGTGCGCCAGCTTGGCCCCAATTGGCGCAAACAAAACCGACATAACTGCCACACAGGCCACTGCGGGCAGGTAAATGTAGCCCAGAAAACCGGGTGGCATTTGTTCCAGGCGGGCACCGTTTACCACATAACCCACACAGGCAAACAAGGCAATCGGAAAGCCCAGTGCTGCCGATGTGGCAACTGCATTGCGCAGGGGCACATTGCACCACACCATAAAGGGCACGGTTATAAATCCGCCACCCGCACCGACCAGGCTGGATGCACTGCCAATTGCGGCGCCGGAGGCTGCAATGCCCACAGGACCGGGCAATTGGCGGGTGGGTTTGGGCTTTTGTCCAAAAACATTTGCAAGGCCGAAAAATACACAAAGCCCCCAAACAGCAGAGCAAACTCGGTGGTGGGTATGGAAGAGGCAAGGGTGCTGCCCGCCAGGCCGCCCAGCAAAACACCCGGTGTGCAAGCCTTTACAAAGCCCCAGTTCACTGCGACGCGCGTTTGTGGTGGGCACGCATGCTGGATAAACTGGTAAACAGAATAACCGCCAGAGAAGTGGCTACCGAGGCGTGCACCACGTGGGCCGTTGGGGTGCCATATTGCGCCAAAAAAAACGTAAGGGGTGGAACCAGCAGCAGGCCGCCTCCGATGCCAAGCAAGCCTGCAAGCGTGCCGCCTACCATCCCGAGAACACCTAAAGTGACAACAAAAACCGGATCGGCAAAAACGGAGTAGGGCATAGGTACGGGGTGTAAGGGCAACGCCAGAGCCATAAGGCCGTGCCTGTTGCGTGGTGGGAAAGGGGGTCTCTGCCGGAACCGCGGTGGCTTGATCCCTGAACCTAAGGTTCAATGTGGTCGCTACTTCAAGCCTTCAGGTTTCCCTGGCTAAGAGGGAATCACACCAGCTTGTAACTGCGGCAACCAGGATCATGAGTATTGGTTCACGGAATGCTAGCCAGCCGCATGAACCAGCAGAGATAAACTGCTACTGCATTACCTGCTCAAAAACTTTTTCAGAACAAATGCCCGTTTTCGCCTGCCTTGGCGCTTGCCAGGGCCTGATCAGCCAGTTGGTCGATGGAGTCGATTTTACGCTCCAGGGTTTCAATGTCCAGTTCTAGCGCGGGTTGGCCCGAATTGGGGCTTCCCAACAAAGACTCATGCGTGATTTGGAGCGCCGCCATGACGGCGATTTTGTCGACGCCAACCACGCGGCCCGTGTCGCGAATGCCTGCCATTTTGGTTTCCAGAATATTGACCGCGCGCAACAGGGCGGTTTTTTCTTCCGGTTTGCAGGCGAAGCGGTATTCGCGGCCCAAAATTTTGACTTCAAGCGTGTTCATTGTGATCCTCGGAGGTTAATTCCAGTTCAGGAAACCATTGCCCGAGCATTCGGTTAACCTGTTGCTGGGCCAATTCCACTTTTTTTCTGAGCTGCTCGTTTTCTTGTGCAAGCAGGGCAATGCGCTCTTTGCTGTGTTTGGCAGCCCGGTGGCTTTCGCTCAGTGTTTTGGTGAGTAAAGACACTTTTTGCTGTAGTTGGTCGAGCTTGGCGACCAAGGATTGTGACATGGTAGATTCTCCGTTGAGGGGCGGTTCAGGTGCAACAGTTCAGGCACATGCGCTCACACTGATTATGTCGCCATTTTACCCAAACATTGCCACAGCCACACGGTTCAAGGACAGCCAAGGCGCAATTGCTGACAGCCGGGCGCAGTTATTCGTCCAGACGATACACCCATTGGGTAATAAGAGCTTGCTCTTGCGCGCTGCCATTGCGCGTGGCGGGTATAAATTTCCACCGTGAAATAGCCTGCACCGCCGCTTGGTCTAGTGCGCTGTGCCCGGCAGATTGCACCACAGTCACGTTTTTTGCATGGCCCTCGGTGCTTACCAACACTTCCAGTGTGACCGTGCCTTGCTGGCCAAGTCTGCGCGCTATGCCGGGGTATTCGGGCTTGGGGTTGCTGTGGGCATAACGGGCATCGATTTGTGCTGCGGTGCTGGCTACTTCAGTAGGTGCTGTTTGCTCGGTGTTTTGTGCAGTCTCTGGCGAAGGGGCTTGGGCCTGAGCCGCAGGAGGGGCCACTGCGGCCGGGTTCGTTGTGGGTGCCGTTATTGCCACAGACTCGGGCGGTTGTAGTGTTCCGGTAATCGGCACTGCTGGCACCGGCTTGAGTGCTTGGGCAGAGCTGGTGGGTGTTGCGAATGGTGTGTAAGCGGGTTTTGCGGGAACTGCTGCCAAAGAGGCCAGGCTTTCTGCTTGCACCAGATACGCGGGCATTGCCCGTGCTGGCTGTGGCATTGGCTTGTTCCACAGGGTTTGTGTCCACCAGATGCAAGCCAGCAAAACACCGTGCAGCACCAACGAGCGCACCATGCTCGAACCAGCGATCCAGGAATAAGCACGGATTATCAAGTGGTTAGCCAAGCGCCAGTTTTTTAAGGCCCAACACGTCCTGCATGTCGTACAGGCCCGATTGCTGCTGCATCAGGAAGCGGGCCGCCCTTATCGAGCCTTGTGCATAGGTCATCCGGCTGGCCGATTTGTGCGTAATTTCTATGCGTTCGCCGGAACCTGCGAACAACACGGTGTGGTCGCCCACGATGTCGCCAGCGCGAATGGCAGAAAACCCGATGGTGCCTGCTTTGCGCTCGCCAGTAATGCCCTCACGCGCAAAACGGCTTGCTCTTCCAGCGACACACCCAGTTGTTTGGCCACAATTTCACCCATGCGCAGTGCGGTGCCCGAGGGAG
>JAAURO010000122.1 GCA_012032215.1 Limnobacter sp. | reverse complement strand
GGGGCGCAGACAAGGAACGGCCTGACGCTGCATGTTCGCGCCCATCAGTGCGCGGTTGGCATCGTCGTGTTCCAGGAATGGAATCAGCGAGGCCGCCACCGATACAATTTGACCCGGCGCCACGTCCATTAACTGAACATTGGCGGGGTTGACCAGCTCGAATTCCCCTGAAACGCGACACGACACCAAGTCACCCTGCAGGGTTTTGTCGGCACCAATTTCAGCGTTGGCCTGCGCAATAACGTACTTGCCTTCTTCAATGGCAGACAAATACACAATTTCATCGCTCACCCTGCCGCTCTCGACTTTGCGATACGGGGTCTCCAGGAAGCCGTATTCGTTCAGGCGGGCAAACATGGCCATGGAGTTGATCAAGCCAATGTTCGGACCTTCCGGGGTTTCGATTGGACACACCCGACCATAGTGCGTGGTGTGCACATCGCGGACTTCAAAGCCGGCACGTTCACGGGTAAGACCACCGGGACCCAAGGCTGAAACACGGCGTTTGTGCGTGATTTCAGACAGCGGGTTGGTTTGATCCATAAACTGCGACAACTGCGAAGAGCCAAAAATTCTTTGATGGCCGCAGAAATCGGTTTGGAGTTGATTAAGTCGTGTGGCATGAGGTTTTCAGCTTCGGCCTGCCCCAAGCGCTCTTTCACAGCACGCTCTACGCGCACCAAACCTGCGCGGAACTGGTTTTCTGCGAGTTCGCCGACACAACGGACACGGCGGTTACCCAGGTGATCGATGTCATCAATTTCGCCTTTGCCGTTGCGCAAGTCAACGAGAATTTTGATGACAGCCAGCAGATCGTCGTTGGTGAGGGTCATGGCACCCTCTACTTCGTCGCGCCCTACCCGGCGGTTAAATTTCATGCGCCCTACGCGTGACAGATCGTAGGCATCCGGATTGTAGAACAAGCGGTTGAAAAGCAGCTCAACGGCTTCTTCAGTGGGTGGCTCGCCCGGGCGCATCATGCGGTAGATAGCCACACGCGCGGCCGTTTGATCGGTTGTTTCATCGCTGCGCAAGGTGTGCGAAATATAAGCACCGTGATCCAGTTCATTGGTGAACAGGGTATCAAACTCCAACACGCCGGCATCGCGAATTTTACCGATTATTTCTTCAGTGATTTCATCGTTGGCATTGGCAACAACCTCACCAGTAGTGGCGTCTACAATGTTTTTGGCCAGCGTGCGCCCCACCAGAAAATCTTCGGGCACAGACAGGGTTTTGATACCCGCCTTTTCAATATCGCGTATGTGTTTGGCGTTAATTCGCTTGTCGCGCGGCACTATCACAGTGCCTTTTTTGTCCACGATGTCAAAACCTGCGATTTCGCCTTTAAGGCGATCGGTGATCACCTCCATTTGTGCGCCTTCATCTTTGAGCTTAAAGTGATCGAACTCAAAAAACTCGGCCAGAATTTTCTCGGGCGTCATGCCAATTGCCTTGAGCAAAATGGTGACAGGCATTTTACGGCGGCGATCTACCCGGAAATACAGGATGTCCTTGGGATCGAATTCGTAATCAAGCCACGAGCCACGATAAGGAATGATTCTGGCAGAAAAAAGCAACTTGCCGGAGCTGTGGGTTTTGCCACGGTCGTGCTCGAAGAATACACCGGGTGAACGGTGTAACTGGGAAACAATAACGCGCTCGGTGCCGTTGATGACAAACGAACCGTTTTGGGTCATAAGCGGCATTTCGCCCATGTACACCTCTTGCTCCTTGACCTCTTTGACGGTGGGCTTGCTGGCTTCGCGGTCAAGCAAAACCAGGCGCACACGCGCCCTTAACGGTGAGCAATAGGTAAGGCCACGCTGCTGGCATTCTTTGACATCGAATACCGGCTCACCCAGGGCGTACTGGAGAAATTCCAGCCGGGCATAGCCATTGTGAGACGAAATCGGGAAAACAGACTGGAATGCCGCCTGTAAGCCCTGATCGGCCCGTTTATCAACGGGCAAGCCCAGTTGAAGGAAATCCGTATAGGAATCCAATTGTGTAGTAAGCAGATATGGCACATCTAAAACGGGAGGCCGTTTCGCAAAACTTTTGCGGATGCGTTTTTTCTCGGTGGCAGAGTAAGACATGGATTTACTGTCCTGAAGTCGAGCGGATTAAACGATGTACAGCACAATGCACAGCTGGCTGCACATGGGTTAATTCACCCATTTCAACAAATCGGGTTTATCAATCAACCCGGCCTCTTTTTGTGGCGGTTGCTACTGCCCAGCCTTAAGCGGGAGCAAAGCAGCTGACTTTGCCGTGAATGCGCCACGCGTTCACAAACAAAGCGCAAAAAGCCCGGAGGCAAAAAGCCACCGGGCGCATGCGCGCAGTAAATTTACTTGACCGCAGCTTTTGCACCTGCTTCTATCAGTTGCTTGGCGATGTCATCGGCTTCAGCCTTGGACACGCCTTCCTTAACAGGCTTAGGTGCACCATCTACCAGGTCCTTGGCTTCTTTCAGGCCCAAACCGGTAATAGCACGAACCACCTTGATCACGCCCACTTTGCTTTCGCCGGCGGCTTCAAGAATGACGTCGAATTCAGTTTGCTCTTCTGCTGCTGCGGCACCGCCACCAGCGGCAGGTGCAGCAACCGCTACAGCGGCAGCTGCTGCGGAAACACCAAATTTGTCTTCCATTTCAGTGATCAGTTCGGACAGTTCCAGAACGGTCATGCCAGCGATGGCATCCAGAATTTCGGCTTTATTCGCCATAATTGTTTCTCCAGTTAAATGTTGATTTCAGCTATCTTGAAAAGTTCAAGCGGACTGCGATTCTTTTTGGTCGCGCACCGCAGCCAAGCCTCGTACAAATTTGGTCGGAATCTCATTGAGCGTTCGCACAAACTGTGTAATCGGGGCTTGCATGGTACCCATAAGCTTAGCCAGAAGTTCTTCACGGCTAGGCATGGTTGCCAAGGCTTTCACGCCATTTTCATCAAGCAACTGCCCGGGCATTGCCCCGGCGGTGACTATGAATTTGTCGTTTTCCTTGGAAAAATCAACCAACACCTTGGCTGCAGACACCGGATCATCACTGATTGCATAAATCAGTGGACCCACCATTTTTGGAGAAAGCTCCGCAAACGATGAATCATTGATACAACGCTTTGCCAATGTGTTTTTGAGAACACGCAGATAAACGCCTTTTTGACGAGCATTCTTGCGAAGCTTCGTCATACTTTCAACAGACAGACCGCGATATTGCGCAGCCACCACCGATTGAGCATTTGCCAGCCTGGCAGTTAGCTCTTCGATGACTGCTACCTTTTCTTGGCGTGTTAATGCCATGGTCTTTCTCCAAAAGTAGCGCTAAAAGCACTGTTTAAAAACAGGCGACCGAAAACCAAGCAATGAACCAAAATTCAACACTCTTCCCCGGGACCGCCATCTACGTTGGAAAATTTTAAAGCCGCTCCTTATGGGAGTTGACTTCCAACGGTCTTTGACAACCTGGGTTCTTGGGCACCAGAGACAGAAAACTGCCTTTGCACACCACAAGAACCCAGCCCAAAGTTCTTCTTACAACCACTTTCTGCCACTTATTCCTTGCCCCATTTGAAGGCTGGAAACTTTACGCAAGCACAGTGGTTGAATCTACACGCACACCGGCACCCATGGTACTGGACAACGCCACCTTACGCAGGTACACACCCTTGGAACTGGCAGGCTTTGCCTTGTTCAGGGCATCTATCAGGGCAGACAGGTTGCTTTGCAACTGCTCGGGCTGAAAAGAGGCGCGCCCGATGGTGCAGTGAATAATACCGGCTTTGTCTGCACGGAACTGCACTTGACCCGCTTTGGCGTTTTTCACGGCAGTAGCCACATCAGGGGTAACCGTTCCCACCTTGGGGTTAGGCATCAAACCACGCGGGCCAAGAATTTGCCCAAGCTGGCCCACAATACGCATGGTGTCTGGAGAGGCGATAACGATGTCGAAATTAATATTGCCTGCCTTAACGTCAGCGGCCAAATCTTCCATTCCCACGATATCGGCACCCGCAGCCTTGGCTTGCTCGGCTTTTTCGCCTTGGGCAAACACAGCCACACGAACACTTTTACCTGTTCCGGCTGGAAGCACCACAGAACCACGAACCACCTGATCGGATTTACGGGCATCAATACCCAACTGAACCGCCACATCTACGGATTCATCGAATTTGGCAGTGGCAGTTTCTTTAACCAGGCCAATGGCTTTTTCCAGCGGATACACTGCATTGCGATCAATTTTTCCGCGCAGGGTTTTCAGACGTTTTGACAACTTAGCCATTTACAGACCCTCCACCAAAATGCCCATGCTGCGCGCAGAGCCAGCAATGGTTTTTACCGCCGCATCCAAATCAGCCGCAGTAAGATCGGGCTCTTTGGTTTTGGCAATTTCCTGCACCTGAGCCAAGGTAACGGTAGCCACTTTATCCAGATGCGGACGGGCTGAACCTTTTTGAATTTTGGCCGCTTTTTTGAGCAGTACCGATGCGGGCGGGGTTTTCATCACGAAGGTGAAAGACTTGTCCGCGTACGCAGTAATTACCACTGGAATTGGCAAGCCCGGCTCGGTGCCTTGGGTTGCCGCATTAAATGCTTTGCAGAATTCCATGATATTCAAACCACGCTGACCCAATGCGGGTCCTATGGGGGGCGAAGGGTTAGCCTTGCCAGCGGGCACTTGCAGCTTAATCAAGCCGATGATTTTTTTAGCCATAACTTATTGCTCCGTGAGTACAAACGCTGAAAACGGGTTCAGCTCCTCGTGTTGCCATGTAAACCCAAACTCCTGCGGACAACTGCGCAGGTGGGAAGAAAAAAGGGCGCCTACTGCCACCGTGTTTATACTTTTTCCACTTGATGAAAATCCAGCTCTACGGGTGTTGCACGCCCAAAGATGGTAACCGAAACACGCAGCTTGCTTTTGTCGTAACTGACCTCTTCCACGTTGCCGTTGAAATCCGCAAAGGGACCCTCTTTGACACGCACCATTTCGCCGACTTCAAACAACACCTTGGGCCGGGGCTTTTCAGCGCCCTCCTGCATTTGTTGCATGATTTTATCGACTTCTTTTTGGGAAATGGGAGTAGGCCTGTTTCCGGTGCCACCCACGAAACCAGTAACTTTGTTGGTGTTTTTGACCAAATGCCAGGAGTCGTCGGTCATTTCCATTTCAACCAGTACATAGCCCGGAAAGAAACGACGTTCGGAGATAGATTTCTGCCCGCCCTTGATTTCCACCACTTCTTCCGCAGGAACCAGTATGCGACCAAATTCATGTGCAATTTCAGAACGGTCAATGCGTTCTTGGAGGGCACGCTGAACACTTTTCTCCATGCCCGAATAGACATGAACGACGTACCATTGCTTTGCCATTAAACAGCCCACCTTAGAATGACGTCATACAAACCCATTCAAGGGTTTTGTCCACAACCAACAAATACAGCGCCATTACAAGCACAAACAGAAACACAATTCCCGTCATTTGGCCGGCTTCCTTGCGAGTGGGCCACACCACCAAGCGGGCTTCGTCTATGGAAGAACGGGCAAAAGCAACGAAGCGCTTGCCCGTGTGCGAAACCAAAAAGGCCAGCACAGCCAACAGCACGCCACCCAATACAACACCCAAACGCAGGAAAAAATCCTGGTTTGCCAAAAGCTGATAGGCCACCGCGCCACCGACCGCAAGCACAACGGATGCAACAAGCAAAAGCTTGTCTACCGGATTTGAAACTGTTGTTACTTCGTTTTGAGCCATATCTAAAAATGTAAGGCGCCGCCAACCGAAGTTAGCGGCGACATTCCTACCAGGTTTGGCAGGGCAAGAGGGAATCGAACCCCCAACCTTCGGTTTTGGAGACCGACGCTCTGCCAGTTGAGCTATTGCCCTATCATTTCAACATTGCCTTACGAATTACTTCGTAATTTTGGCAACGACACCCGCACCCACGGTACGGCCGCCTTCGCGTATCGCGAAGCGCAGGCCTTCTTCCATGGCGATTGGGGCTATCAGTGCTACTTGAATGGCTACGTTGTCGC
>JAAURO010000121.1 GCA_012032215.1 Limnobacter sp. | reverse complement strand
CGCGTTCATCGCATTCGGGTACCTGATCAAACACATTGGAGAAGGTGTGCAATCGCCCTGGCCCTGACTCAACTTTAAGCAACTGGCGGGCCATACAGGTTACGGCGGAGGAATCTAGCCCACCACTGAGGTGAGAACCAATAGCTGTGGTGCTCCGCAGGCGACACCGAACGGCTTCAGTAAAGTGCATCAAAAAAGCGTCGGCATATTCTTGATCGGAGCTGAGGTTTTGTTCGGGCTGGGGCTGTAGTTTCCAGTAGGGGGCACTCCGCATGCCTTCAGAGGTGACGGACAGCCAGTGTCCGGGCTGCAGTCGCAAAATCCCTTGATAGATTGTGTGGGCGCGATCGCAATCATCAGACACAAGAAACTCAGCAATTCTCGTCTCATTGATAGGGCAAGGTGCTTCTATACAGCCCAAAATCGCTTTGATCTCAGAGGCAAATAAAAAGGTGTGAGCGCGATCGGTGACAGAGGTGCCGATTGAATGGCCTTGATAGTAAAAGAACGGCTTGATGCCAAAGTGGTCACGGGCGCAGAAGAGACGCGGCTTGTGAGGATCCCAGATCGCGAAGGCAAACATCCCGTTTAGCCACTCGACGAAACGCAGGCCGTGCTGCTCGTACATTGCCAGTAGCACTTCGGTGTCGGAGTTCGTCCGGAACCGTACGCCATTCGCGCTGAGCTGCCGCGCTGGAGGCGGCGATGCAGCCGCTGGAACTGTGGCAGGAGACCCGCCGCGACGAAGCCATGGGCGACACACTGGTCCGGCTGGCGGACAAGCCGTTCTTCGTCAACGCCCGCCGCCAGGCTACGCCGCCCGGAGAGCATTGATGCCGCACCGCGAAGAACTCGAACGGCAGCGCGAATTGCTGGCCACGCCGTTGGGCGAACAGGAGTTCATTCGTGCTACCTGGCAAGAGCAGGTGTTTTTACCGGTAGGCGAATTGTATACACTGGCACTTAATGGCGAGCTTACGGTGGGCTCAGCTTATGGCGATTCAGCCTATCCGATTTTCCGCAATGTGTACGCAGGTGGTATTGGCACCGTTAGGGGCTACCGCAGTTCATCGCTGGGTGCGCGCGATGCCGATGGCGTCCCCATTGGTGGGGCAAAGCGCGTTATTGGCAATGCAGAGTTTTACTTCCCTGTCCCAGGGCTCAACAAAGATCGCACCTTCCGGGCTTTTGGCTTCTTTGATGCAGGCAATGTATTCGCCAGTGGTGAAAGTGTTGATTTGGGCAATTTGCGTTACTCAACGGGTTTGGGTGTATCGTGGTTGTCGCCTGTCGGGCCTTTGAAATTTAGCTATGGTTTCCCAATCAGCAAAAACCGGAAGACGATTTGCAGCGTGTGCAATTCACGATTGGAACGGGTTTTTAAAATTTCTTGATTTGTATCAATTTTTGAACGGAGTTTGTCTTGAACCTTTTGAATAAAATATGTACCACATTGCTTGTGGGTTGTGCTTTGGTGGCTCCTGTGGTTTCGCAGGCCCAGGAAACAAAAATGGGCTTTGTAAATACACAGCGCATCATGAGCGACTCGGAATTTGCGCAAGCTCGCAAAAACAGCTGGAACAAAGCTTTGCCAAGCGCCAAAAAGAACTGGAAGCCACTGCAGCCAAAGTCCGTGCCGAAGCTACCAAGCTTGACAAAGACGCCATTACACTTTCAGAGAGTGAAAAAGTGCGCCGTCAGCGCGACCTGGCCGACATGGACCGCGAGTTTCAGCGTAAACGCCGCGAGTTCGATGAAGACCTTGCTCAGCGCAAAAGCCAATTGGTTGGTGAACTGGTTGAGCGTGCCAACAAGGTAATCCGCCAGATTGCCGAAAAAGAAAATTACGACATTATTTTTCAGGAAGCCGTGTATGCCAACAAGCGTCTGGATATTACCGACAAGGTGATTAGCGCTCTCAATGCCCAGAAATAAAAGCCCGCGAATTTATTTCCATGCAATTTGAGCCCCAGCGCCTGTCCGTGTTCCTCCAGCAGTTTGGCGGAAAGCTGCTGGTGCCTAAACCCTCGGGGTGCCCACACCTGGCAGTGCGCAAGTCCTTGAACAGGCTTCAGCCCGTCCGTCTGGTGTTTCAGGTCTCCAGCAAGCAGAATCTTTGGTATTGGCTGGCTTTCGGCCTCTGGAAAGTGCGGGGCCTGGGCATTTAAGCTTTCTGTCCAACCGCAAACTTGCTGGCCTGCTTGAAACCACGCAGGCAGGTGCTGTTCTGGTGCCAGAAAAACACGCCGAAACATGGCAAGCCACGGTTGCCCAATCGGCGGCCAAAGCTGGGTCAAAGACCGTCCTGTGGGCTGTACCAGACCCCTATCTGGCCTACGCAAAAATACAGCAGTGGTGGGTTGCACTCAGCAAGCCAGACACCCGGTGTGGCATACACCCAAGTGCTGTGGTGGATAAAACCGCCCAGGTTGCACAGTCTGCTTGGGTTGGCCCCAACGCCGTGGTGGGTGCGCACAGCAGCATTGCCGAAGGGGTGCGTATACACCCGGGCGTAGTGATTGGTGAGCATGTGCTTATTGGGGCGCATACCTGCGTGTATGCCAATGCCAGCATTTACGATGAAACGCGTGTTGGCTGCACATTGCATTGTCCAGGCTGGCGCGGTTTTGGGGTCCGATGGCTTTGGTTTCGCCAATGAAAACGGGGCCTGGGTTAAAATTCCGCAAGTAGGGCGCGTGGTGCTTGCTGATCACGTGGAAATTGGCGCGAACACCACCATCGACCGCGGTGCCCTTGATGACACCCTGATCGGTTTTGGTGTCAAGCTGGATAACCAGATTCAAATTGCCCACAATTGCAGCATCGGCGAGCATACGGCGCTTGCCGGCTGCGTGGGCGTTGCGGGCAGCACGGTAATTGGTGCACGGTGTACCATTGGCGGGGCTGCCATGCTGTTTGGGCACTTGTCGATTGCCGATGGCACGCATGTGTCGGGCGGCAGCGCGGTGATCAGCAGCATTAAACAGCCCGGCGCTTACACCGGTATTTTCCCCATCGAACCACACAAAAACTGGGAGCGTACAGCCGCAACCCTGCGCCAGTTAACGGCATTGCGTGCCCGCGTGCGCGAGCTTGAAAAACACGTAAAACCCCTTTCATTTTAAACAGGACATCGGCACACCACCCATGAGCGACAAGCAACCACTCATCGACATTCAGGGCATTCTTGAACAACTGCCTCACCGCTATCCCTTTGTGCTGGTAGACAGGGTGCTTGAACTGGAACCCAATCAACGCATTTTGGCCCAGAAAAATGTTTCCTACAACGAGCCTTATTTCCCTGGTCACTTCCCCATTCACCCGGTGATGCCCGGTGTGCTTATCATGGAGGCCCTGGCACAAGCCGCTGGCATTCTGTCGTTCAATTCCATGGAAAAAACGCCAGGAAGCAACACGGTGTACTACTTTGTGGGCATAGACAACTGCCGGTTCAAAAAACCCGTGGTGCCCGGCGATGTGCTTATGCTGGATGTGTCTGTGCAAAAGGTGTCTCGCGGTATCTGGAAGTACCATGCCCAAGCCTTGGTAGATGGCAAGGTGGTGGCCCTGGCTGATTTAATGTGCACTGCCCGGGAAGTGTAAGAACCCGAGAGGTTCAAGAACTTCTGCACCCCCGTTTTTTTGAAGGATTTGCCACACCATGTCTGTACATTCCACTGCTGTTGTTGATCCAAAAGCCGAACTGGACTCCACCGTTGAAGTCGGTCCCTACTGTATTGTAGGGCCCCACGTGCGCGTGGGCGCGGGCACCCGAATTGGGCCGCATACGGTGCTGACAGGCCACACCACGCTGGGTGAAAACAACCACATTCATGGCAGCGCCACTTTGGGCGGCCACCCGCAAGACAAAAAAAATACAACGCTGAACCCCACCGAGCTGCGTATTGGCAATTCCAACACCATTCGGGAATATTGCACCATTAACACCGGCACGGTGCAAGATGGCGGCTTAACCTCGATTGGCGACGACAACTGGATATGGCCTACGTGCACATTGCGCACGATTGCCACGTAGGCAGCCACACCATTTTGGCCAACTGTGTGCAATTGGGTGGGCATGTGGAAATTGGTGACTGGGCCATTTTGGGGGGCATGACCGGCGTGCACCAGTTTTTGCGCCTGGGTGCGCATTCCATGACCGCCTTCCAAACCAAGCTTACCCAGGATTTACCGCCTTTCGTCATGGGTGCGGGCCATCCCGCAAGTGCGTCAGGCATTAATTCGGAAGGTCTGAAGCGCAGAGGTTTTTCTGCTGACAGTATTTCGCAGATTAAGCATGCTTACAAAACGCTATATCGCCAGGGTTTAAGCCTGGAAGAAGCAATTGC
Organism: Limnobacter sp.; assembly: GCA_012032215.1. Lineage (GTDB taxonomy): Bacteria > Pseudomonadota > Gammaproteobacteria > Burkholderiales > Burkholderiaceae_B > Limnobacter. The sequence goes on along the minus strand of JAAURO010000121.1, from coordinate 1,694 downwards.
CGCTATTCGGCAGCAAACAGCCGACGCTGACCCTCAAACCAGGCCCTACCTGCAATGGTTTACAGAATTCATTCACCAGGCGGAGCGTGGCATTGTCCGCTAACGCCATCGATTTGGCCTGCGTGGCAGGCGAAGCGTCTGGCGACTGGATAGGTGCACTGGCCGTGCAGGCCCTGTTGACCAAACACGCAGAAAAGGGTTTGCAACTGGAGGGCATTGCAGGGCCCAAGTTGCGCCAGGCCGGGGTGGTGGCCTTGCACCAATCCGAGGCGCTTTCTGTGCGGGGTTATGTCGAAGTGCTGCGCCACTTGCCGCGTTTGTTGCGAATGCGCCGCGCTTTAAAGCAGCGGTGGACGGGGCCAGGCAAACCTAAAGTGTTTTGGGCATAGATGCCCCCGATTTCAATTTAAACCTGGAGCTGGCTTTAAAACAGGCTGGCGTGACCACAGTGCATTTGGTGTGCCCTTCTGTTTGGGCTTGGCGTGCCGAGCGCATTGAAGCAATAAAAGCCGCTTGCTCGCACATGCTGTGCGTGTTTCCCTTCGAGCCAGAATTGCTGCAAAAACACGGGGTGCCCGCCACTTACATTGGCCACCCCATGGCGCAAATTATCCCTGAAACCGTAAACGCTCAGGCTTATCGCCAGCAACTCGGGCTTGCTCCAGACGGCTTGCTGCTGGCGGTATTGCCGGGCAGCCGTGCTGCCGAAATTCAGCACCTGGGACCGGTGTTTGTGCAAACCTGCCAACGCTTGCTTGAAGAGCAACCCGGCCTGCAGTTTGTAACTCCTTTGCCTGCGCATGTAGCAAGCGCTTTTCAGCGCATGATTCCCGATCGTTGCAACCACGCTGGACCTTGCTGGAAGGGCAGTCGCACGAGGCATTGGGTGCCTCGGATGCGGTGTTGCTGGCCAGTGGCACTGCCACATTAGAGGCCATGATGTTTAAAAAGCCGATGGTGATTGCCTACAAAATGCCTTGGCTTTCTTACCAGCTTATGAAGGGCAAAGGCTATTTGCCCTGGGTGGGCCTGCCCAATATTTTGCTCAACGATTCGGTGGTTCCTGAACTGCTTCAAGAAGCCGCCACACCACAAGCCCTGTGTGCCGCCACACTCAAACAGCTTACCGATACGCAAAATCGTCACAAGCTGGCTGCCTTGTTTGCCGAGCAGCACCTGTTGCTCAAGCAGCCCTCTGGCGATTTGGCCGCGGCTGTTCTGGAAAATTACCTGTGAAAGCAAACCCTTGGCCCGCTTTGTTGCATTACGCGCAAGCCAACCGGCTTGCCGTGGTGGGGGTAGACGAAGCAGGGCGCGGCCCACTGTTTGGCCCGGTGGTTGCAGGTGCTGTGCTTTTACAAGCGGAAGTGGGCACTGAAGTTTGCAATGAAACAGGCAATGAAACAGGCAATGAAACAGGCAATGAAACAGGCAATGAAACAGACAATGAAACAGGTCGTGTTGCTGGCAAAAAAGCAGTTTTGTGTGCGGGCAATGCTGCACTGTCCCTATGTCACGATTGGTCAATCTGGCCGAGGTGGGTCGATGCCCATTGAAGGGCTGGCGTGTTCAAAAACCTTGATCTGAAAAACGCCGCGAAGCGTTGTTTCCTCTCGTTCAAACACACGCCGCAGCATGGGCTGTGGCACAGGCAACCGTTCAGGAAATAGACACCCTGAATATTTTGCAGGCCA
>JAAURO010000120.1 GCA_012032215.1 Limnobacter sp. | reverse complement strand
GTAGTGCTTTCAGAGTCTGGCCTGGAAGAGGTGCGGCCCCAGGGGCGCTTGCAGCGTTTGTTGGGGCATCGCAGCTTCCCGCAACGCTTGCCACTGCTGGAGCTCGACCGGGTGTTTGTGCGTGGCTTGCAGGTGGTGGCTTCTGGGGTGCACAACCCTGCGGGTTACAAGGGGCTTTCTGACCATGTGCCTATGGTGGTGGATTTGCAATGGTAATTTATTCACATCAAGGAATTCTCTGTGGGAAATAAACTGGGCATGGCACAGTTGTTGTACAAACGCGCACCGCAGCGCAGTGGCAACTGCGTTGAATTGCTGCGCTGTGGCGCGGAGTTTTTTCCGGCATTGATTCAAGCCATTGAATCGGCGCAATCCGAAATCTGTTTGCAAACCTATACCTTTGCGCTGGACGACACCGCGCTTGCGGTGCGTGCTGCACTGTGCAAGGCGGCCGAACGTGGTGTGGTGGTTAAACTGGTAATTGATGGCTTTGGTAGCCTGGAAACCATTGTCGAACACGAAAAGGTGCTTGCAAAAACCAAAGTGCAATTGCGGGTGTTCAGGCGCGAGGGCTGGTTTTTTCACCCGAACCCACGGCGTTTGCGCCGCATGCACCGAAAGCTGGTGGTGGTCGATAGGCAAATTGCTTTTGTGGGTGGCATTAATGTGGTGGACGACAACAACCAGGAGCAAGAGCAGGAAACCCTGCGCGAGCTGAAAGAGAAAGTGAATGAGGTGTCGCGCGCGAATGCCAATCTGCTGAAAGGCGATTTGGGGCCACGGTACGATTTTGCCGTGCGCTTGCAAGGCCCTGTGGTGCACGATGTGTGGCTGGCTACCGAGTGGTTGTGGTGGCGACTTTCCAGCAAGGGAAACATGCCGGATACATCAAGGATGAAGCGTTGGTCGGGCAGGGCACATGATTTGCGCCAGATTTTGTCGGAGCAGGCGCATGCTAAGCCGCCCGCAGTGCAGGGTAAAGCCAGGGTGCAGTTTTTGGTGCGTGACAACTTGCGGTTTCGGCGCACCATTGAAAAAGCGTATTTAAAAGCTCTGGGTGAAGCGCGGGAATCGGTGTTGATTGCCAATGCCTATTTTTTGCCCGGGCGGCGGGTGCGCAGAGCACTTAAAGAGGCCACACGGCGCGGCGTGAAGGTGCGGGTGCTGTTGCAAGGCCGGGTGGAATACCGTTTCCAGCATTATGCCACCATGGCTTTGTATTCTGAAATGCTGAAATCCGGGGTGGAAATCCATGAATACCTGCGCAGCTTTTTGCACGCCAAAGTGGCAGTTATAGATGGCCACTGGGCTACGGTGGGTTCTTCCAATCTGGACCCACTCAGCATGTTGGTTGCGCGCGAGGCCAATGTGGTGATTGACGACAAAACCTTTGCCGCTGAACTGGCCGAATCGGTGAATCATGCCATTGCCAGTGAGGCTCGGCAAATCAAACTGGAGCAACATGCGCAAAGGCCGCTCACCGAGCGGTTTTACAGCTGGGTCTGCTACCGTTTGCTCAAGCTTTCGTTGTTGCTTACGGGGTTTGCGCAGCGTTATTAAGCGGGCTTGTGTGGTTTTTTTCTTCCTGGCCTAGCACATCGCGCAGCAAGTCGATTACAGGAAAGAAGTTTTCCTGGTTGTTTACCCGCACCTTGGCTTTGTAGCGGTGTGGGAGTTCCCCCATCACAGCCTGGTCACCATCGAAAGAGGCATGGTCTTGCAACCACAGGGGCTGGGCAATTTCAGAAAGCCGTTGCACCACGAATCCACAATAACCGGCTTGCGATTGCACCACCAGTACGGGCGATTCTTTGCTGAGCAAGCCCGGTTTGCCGCACAGCCGCTGGTGCAAGTCTACCAGCTGGATACAGCGCCCTCTGTGAAAATACAGGCCTATAAACGCAGTGCCGTTTTCGCGTTGATTCACATCAAAATGAGCCGGGAATGGCAGCACTTCTTCAATTTGATCCACAAACACGCAAAAGGCCGACCCCATTTGAACCACCATCAGGCGTTTGGATAGGTCTGCCATGTCTTCGTCTTGCTCGACTTTACCGGCGGCTTGCCCGGTGTTGCTGGTTGGGGTGTTGTCGCCGGGTTTGTAGAGTTTGGCTACCTCTAGAAGTTCCGGGTTTTGGGCGATTGGGCTTAAGTCCAGAAAGTAAGGGGTGTGCGCACTGCTGTAGGCGTTTTTCGGTTTGTGGCGCTGTAATTCGCACACGCCGTTTAAAAAACGCATATGCCCGGTACCCAGGCGTGGCAAGTGTACGATGTCTAATGGTCGCGAGCGAAATACTTCCAGAATTTCGTCTACCGCCAAACCAATGTAGGAGTTGCTGACCATTTTAAGCAGTAACACCTGCTTGGCTTTGGTGGCTGTTGCACCAGCGTTTTGGGGCAGCCCGCACAGTTGGTTTGCATCCACAATCGGCAAGCGTCCGAAGTCGTCTTCGGTGACCCCCAATACCATGCCTTCGGTGCCGTCCAGCGGCTGAATGTGGGGTGCCGGGAACAAGCGGTTTACCTGCTCTGCATCCACCAGTACATGGTGGTGCCCAAGCCTGGCCAGCAGGTAGTGGCATTCGTCCTCGTGCTGTGTGCCTGGTGCCTGGTTTACAGGCGTGTTGTTTGCGTTGGTCAGGCCGTTGGCATCTGCCAGTACGCAAGGTATGCCGGGCAGATTGGCGACTGCGTTCAAATCCAGTTCAGTAAGCATTTCGCCAGACTGTGGGTGCGAATAATGGCTGCTGCAAATCTGTAGACCTGCCGGGGTGGGTGTGCTGTTTTGCGCCGGGGTGAGCCTGGTGACTTGCGCGCTGCGGAGTGCCAGAAAACCCAGCACTTCATCGGCTCCCAAAGCCAGCACCTGGTTGTTGCAGGCGACAACCATCGTCATGGCGAAATTGCTACGGCTTTGCGTGTGCTTGCCCAACAGCACTTCGGTGTCGCACACCGGTAGCCACAGGCCCCGAAACTGGGCGGCACCCGACAATGCGGGATTGCTGCCTTCCTGAGGCTTGAGCGGGCTTCGCAAGTAGGTGGCTTCCAGAATGTTGTCTACGGCAATTACACACAAAAAGTCTCCACACCGAAACAGCCCATGTGTGTATTGGGTTGCTCCTGTCAGGGTATTTTGCATGCCAGTTATCCCTGTACCAGCTCTTTAATCAGGGTGCTTACCGCCTGTGCCATTTCGTGCTGCTCTTTGGCCGCCTGAGAAATAATGCCTACGCTGGATTCGGTGTTTCTACCAGTTTTCATGATACCTTCGAAGTGGCGTGCAGCGTCTTGGCTGACTGTTGCGCCTTCCTGAATGTCTTTCACCGATTGGCCAATCAGGACCGAGATTTCCTGCGCGGCGCGGGAGGAGTCTTCGGCCAGCTTGCGTACTTCGGTGGCGACTACCGAGAAGCCTTGTCCGTGTTGCCCGGCCCGTGCTGCTTCAATGGCGGCGTTAAACGCAAGCAGGTTGGTTTGATTGGCAATGTCGCAAATCAGCTTGACAATTTCGGCGATTTTTTCAGAGCCGCCCTGTATGTTGCTGATGCTTTGCATCGAGCGCTTCAGGGCTTCAAACCCGCTGTGGGCCGCCTGCGAGGCTTCTTTGGCCATGTTGGTGGCGTTGCCCGTGTTGTCGGTAATCTGCCCAATGTTGTTTACCAGGTCTTGCACCGAGTCTTGCATTTCGCCGCTTTTGGCTTCAATGCGTTTTTCCAGCTTTACCTGCTCGGTGACATCGTAGGCATATTTAATGATTTTTGTGACTTCGCCGTTCAAGTCCAGAATGGGGTTGTAGGTGGCCTGAATCCAGACATCGCGGTCGTATTTGCCTTTGCGCTGAAAACGCCCGCTAATGAATTCGCCATCGTTGAGTTTCAGCCAGAAGTCGCGGTATTCTTCGCTTTCTACATAGCTTCGGTCGCAAAACAGGCTGTGGTGCTGGCCTTCGATTTCGCGAAGCGTGTAACCCATGGCACGCAAAAAGTTGCGGTTTGCGTTGAGCACGTGGCCTGTCAGGTCAAATTCAATGACGGCCTGGCCTTTGCCAATGGCCTCTACCTTGGCTGCGAATTCGGCATTTTTCAGTTTGTTCTGCGTAACATCGGCTGCAATTTTTACCACTTTAACGGGCTTGCCATCGAAGTCGAACACGGGGTTGTAGGTGGCCTGAATCCACACTTCCTGCCCGTTTTTGCCCACACGTTTGTATTCGCCGGTGTCGAATTCTCCGCGCCCGAGACGTTCCCAAAACGATTGATATTGCGCGGAAGAGGCGTACTCGGTGGTTACAAACATGCGGTGGTGGTGGCCGCGTATTTCTTCCAGGCTGTAGCCCATGAGCGACAAAAAGTTGTTGTTGGCATGCAGCACCTTGCCGGTCATGTCGAATTCAATGACGCCTTGCGCACGTTCTACTGCATTGACCAGGCCGGTGTGTTCATTTGACTTTACTTTCAGCGGCGTGACATCAAACGCCAGCTTGACGATTTTGTAGACTTCGCCTTTGTCGTTGTGGACAGGGGCGTAGTTGCCGTGCAAATACACGGCCTCGCCTTGGCGGTTTTTGCGGCGGTATTCGCCGGTTTGCTGCTTGCCGCGCGCCAGCGATTCCCAAAACTCGGTGTACTCGCGGGAAGAAATAATATCGGGGTGGCAAAACATGCGGTGGTGCTGGCCCACTACTTCGTTCAGGGTGTAGCCGAACAAATCCAGAAACGGCTGATTGGCATGCGTTACCACCCCGTTGGGTTCAAATTCAACCATTGCTATCGTACCGCTCAGGGCCTGAATGATTTCTGCGCTTTCTTTCAGCTGATTGGAAGTGCCTGGCTTGTTGTCGAAGTTGTCCATTGCGCCCATATTTTACCCACTTCCGAAAGTTGTTTTGGTGAGTTTTCAGTGTGGCAGAACGCAATGAATAGAACTCCCCTGAGAGGGTTGCCCAGTACCACTGGACCTTACTAACCCGGAGGTTAAACCCCCCACCAGTTACCCGGTAATTTGGGTATTCAGGGGGATGCGCTTAGCGCATGACCCAGCCGGCAATGCACACTTCGGGGCTGGTTTCTACCCAGCGGTTGTCTTCGGTGGAGCAGGCTTCGGCAGCCGAGGCAACCACGCGCAACTGCCCTGTGGCGGGGCGTCCATCGTCGAGCACGCGATCAATTTCTGCCAAAGGCTGTCCGTCTACGGCCTGGCCTAAAATCAGCGACAAGGGGCTGTCTGCAAGCCCTGCGTAATTGATGCCGCTCACCATGGCAAAGGTGCCCCCCAAGGGGCTTTCCATGCATTGGTCTTTGGGGCAGTTGGAGGCGTCTTCTACTTCCTGGGCCGTGTAGTTGCCTTTAATAAAGCCCGATTTGGCCAGGTGTTCAAACACACTGCCTACTTCTGCAGCAGAGTCTACGCTTCCGTTGCCATCGCCTGCGGTGCCCAGCCCTGCCGATGCGGCAGAATCAAAATCGCCGGGCAGTGCGCCGTAGCGTGATTCAAAGCTTTGCAGTGCCAATTCCAGCGCGGTAATTTTATCAACGGTGGATTGCACTTTGGCCTGATCAATAAATGCTTTGCCTTTTAAAACACCGCCCGCCAATATGGCCAGCACTGCCAGTGTGATGGCTAATTCCAGCAGGGAAAAGCCGCGCTGGCTGGCTTTTTGTGCGTGGCCTGGCTTTTTGCTGTGTGCCGCGGGGGTTTGCGCGTCTTGGGTGTTTGCTGTGTGGGTGATTTTGGTGTTCATGGGGTAGTGGCCTCGGTGAGTTGATTCCAGCCAGCCTGATGCCTCAGCCACAGCCAGTTTTCGTAAGAAAGCCAAACGGGGTTTAAGGCGGGTTGGTTGGAGTGGATAAAAAACTGGTGTCGCCGCCCAAAGTTTTCCGTGCTGCCCAACAGGGCACTGGCGGGTGGGAAAGCAATGGCGCCGACCGAATGGCTAACCACTGGCAGTGTGCCGCAACCCCGGCTGGTGGCTGGGGGCGGTGCCTGGTTTGGGGCAAGCTCGCACAGGTGCAGGGCGGGCAGCGCAGAGCCGGTGTGAGTCGTTGCTGGCGGTGGG
>JAAURO010000001.1 GCA_012032215.1 Limnobacter sp. | reverse complement strand
TGTGTCCTTGCTCAAACTGCTCAATCTGCTTTAATCAAAAAACCAGTCGCCCCTAAAAAGCAGCCAATGGCCCAACCATTCTAACCTTGGCAATGTGGTATTTTGACGGGGGCGGTTGTTTAGCTGCCCTGCTCACTCTTTTTATTGACCGTACCTCTATGGCCACTTCAGTTACGACCACTTTCAGGCGCCTGCACACCATCGATTTGGCGCGCGCCCTGGCCATCGTGCTGATGGTGGGTTTTCATTTTGTGTACGATTTGCGTTTTTTTGGGTATGTGGATTTTAACATTCCAGATGGCGCAGGCTGGGCGCAGTTTCGGGCAATGATTGTGGGACTTTTTTTGCTGTGTGCGGGCAGTAGCCTGGCGTTGGCACACGGCAGGCACATTCAGTGGAAAAAATTTACACGCAGGCAATTTCAGATTGTGGCCGGCGCAGCAGCGGTTAGCGCGGCCTCCTGGTTAACCGTGCCCAACAACTACATTTATTTTGGCATTTTGCACTTCATTGCGGCAGCAAGCCTTGTGGCCCTGGCATTGGTAAAAATCCCGCGTGCCAGCCTGCTGGCGGGCTGCGCCATAATTCTGGCAAGCTGGGCAAGCCTGGTAAGCGGGAGGTGGCCCTTTACGCCCATTGATTATTTACTGCCTGCTTATTCCAACGACTACGTATCGGTGTTTCCGTGGTTGGGTGTATTGCTGATTGGCGTGTGGCTGGGACATCAGCGGTTTTTTCAATGCGATCCGCTGGCCCGGGCGTTTGCCGAAAACCGTGCCGTGCAAGTGCTTGGCCAGCACAGCCTGTTGATTTACCTGCTGCATCAGCCCATTTTTTTTGCAGGATTTTATGCCGTGTCCATAGGTTGCGGGTGGGCAGGTTTCGCCTGCTCACCCCAGTAAATCACTTTTTCAACCAACCACTCAATGGCCAAGGCCTGAAGTTTTTTGGGTCGCTGGGTCAGGCAGGCTGTCCATCAGGCCCGAAGCCTGGCACGCTCTTGCAACAATTGCCGTTGCCTGTACGGGCCTGGCCTTCAGGTCTACAAAATGCAGTGCTTTTTTGCAGTCCATGCCGTGCAACAGCGTGCTTACGGCATGGGCATCCTGGGTAAACAGCAACACTGTTTTATCCGCGACCGCCTGAAAATGCCGCATGAACAACCGCGCACTGTGATCGTTGTCGAAACAATCCGGATTTAACACGACCAAACGCGGCCAGGTGTTTAAACCTGACAACTCTTCGGCCTGACACCATGCAACCAGTTGCACAGAAGGGGCAAGACGGGTGAGAATCGAACCAAGCAATGTGCGCACCAGAGGGCGGGGTTCAACAATGACCACTTTGTCAGACAAATCCCCGCTGCTCATGCTGCTCCTTCCTACTGATTTTGCCTGGAGTGTTCCAGTGTGCCGAGGCAGTCTAAAAAAGTCGCCCCTTCACTCGGGGGGGCAATAATTATATGATTCATACAAAAAAAACACTGGGTGGGCTCGTTGTTGCACCTCACCACCTGGCTGCCCAGGCAGGGCGTGATGTCTTAAAGGAAGGTGGCAATGCCGTTCAGGCCATGGTGACTGCAGCGGCAGTGGCCGCCACGGTATACCCCCACATGAACAGCATTGGTGGCGATGGGTTCTGGCTCATAAAGCCAGCAGGCCAGGCCCCGCAAGGCATTGATGCCAGCGGCCCGGCGGCGGCCCAGGCCGATGCGCAGTATTACATTTCCAGGGGTAACCCGTACATTCCATCCCGTGGAGGCCTTGCCACACTCACGGTGCCCGGCACCCTTGCCGGTTGGGAAAAAGCGCTTGACTTCAGCCGCGGCTGGGGCAAAAAATTGCCGCTTTCGTTGCTGCTGGAGCCCGCCGAACATTATGCCCGGAATGGATTTGTCGTGTCCTCCAGTCAGGCACGCATGGGACGAAAAAAAATATCAGAATTGCAAAAAATTCCTGGTTTTGCCCACACCTTTTACCCCACCGGATTTGCCCCTTCCGATGGCGACATTCTGCGGCAACCCAGATTGGCAGACACTTTTTCGCACCTGGCGCAAGCCGGACTACGTGATTTTTACCAAGGCGACATTGCCCGCACGCTTTCGCATTTTCTGGCCGAACAAGACAGCCCTTTGCGCCTTGCCGACCTGGAAGAATACAAAGCCAGACTGTGCCAGCCACTGAGCCTTGAGGTTGCTGGCGCACAACTGTACAACCTGCCTCCTCCTACGCAAGGATTGGCTTCGCTGACCATCCTTGGCCTGTTTGACAGGCTGCCCGAAGCACAGGCCGAAAGTTTTGCCCACATTCACGGCTTGGTAGAAAGCACCAAACAGGCTTTCATGGTGCGCGACCAGTACTGCACCGACCCCAAGCACATGCAGCTTGCACCAGAAACCCTGCTATCGGACAGCAGGCTTGCCGAACTGGCCAGCCGTATCAAACCCAGACGCGCCCTGTTTTGGCCCAGCCAGGGGCTGGAAGGCGACACCGTGTGGATGGGCTGCATTGATGCCCAAGGCAATATGGTCAGCTTTATACAAAGTATTTTTTGGGAATTTGGATCGGGGCTGGTGTGCCCCTCTACGGGTGTGCTGCTTCAAAACCGGGGCGTTGGTTTTTCACTGGAAGCCAACCATTTACACAGCCTGATGCCCGGAAAAAAACCCTTCCACACGCTTAACCCGGCAATGGCCGTGTTTAACGATGGCCGCGAAATGGTGTATGGCTGCATGGGCGGCGAAGGCCAGCCACAAACGCAGGCTGCCATTTTTAGCCGCTATGCGATTTTTAATCAACCCCTGCAACGCGCAGTCAGCGCACCGCGCTGGTTGCTCGGAAAAAGCTGGGGCGAAGACAGCACCAGCCTGAAACTGGAAAACCGCTTTGACGAAGACCTGATTGTACAATTGCGGCAAGCTGGACACGCCGTGGAAATTCTGCCCGAAGCGTTCAGCGATGCAATGGGACATGCGGGTGCAGCGGTGCGGCATGCAAGCGGGGTCATGGAAGGCGCGGCAGACCCAAGAGCGGATGGGTCTGTGGCTTGCTTGTAACACGTGAGTTTCGCAGCGCAGCCTTAGCGGGGAGGCAGATGACAAAGCGCCATGGCATGAAAGCAAGACCCAAACACACTGGGTATCATACTAATCGTTTTACAACTTTTCAAAGATACTCCATGAAATGATTCGGTCTACCACAACTCCAAGCACCCAGGTAATTCCAGGAAAGAAGGCAGTTATCGTTACACCACATTGTCTGGCTTCACAGGCGGGGCGCGATGTACTCAACAAAGGCGGCAATGCAGCGCAAGCGATTGTCGCTGCGGTCTCAACCCTGGCCGTAGTGTATCCTCATGCCAATGGACTCGGTGCAGATGGTTTTTTGCTGCTCAGGCAGAAAGGCAAAAATCCGGTCGGTATTAATGCAAGTGGTCCCGCTGCTGCATTGGCCAACGCTCAGGATTATCTCTCAAGAGGCTGCACATCTATCGACAACCGCGGCTCTCGCGCTGTCTTGACCGTGCCCGGCGGAGTATCGGGCTTACAGAAAATGCTTGATTTAAGTCGGGAATGGGAAGGCGAACAGCTGCCTTTGCCCCAATTGCTGGCGGCAGCGCGACTTTACGCCAAAGAAGGATTCCCCGTATCTGCCAGCCAAGCAAGGCTTGCCCACACAAAGTTGAATCAACTGTGCAACGTGCCCGGATTTTCAAACACTTTTTGCCGCAACGGAATACCGTTTTCAGAAGGCGAAGTCATGAAACAACACTTGCTTTCAAACACCTTGTCGCGTTTAGCTGAAAAAGGATTGGATGAGTTTTACCGGGGCGAGACAGGTAGAATCCTGTCCGCGTTTCTAGAAAAACAAGGCAGCACCTTGCGCTGGTCAGACTTCAAGAATTACCAAGCACAGATTTGCCCCCCCCTAAGCATAAACACCAGAGAAGCCACCTTGTACAACCTGGACGCACCCACACAAGGCATGACCTCTCTGGGTATTCTCGGCACGTTTGCCCGACTTTCCGAAGCACATCCTAAAAGCGCATTTGGAAACATGCGTTGTGAAAGCTTTGCTCACATTCATGGGCTGGTAGAGTGCGCCAAACCTTTTTACACACTACGGAACCACTATATTACAGACCCAAAACACATGTCGATTGAACCAAAAACCTTTCTCTCCGAAGAAAAACTTGTGGACATGGCAAAACAGATACGTCCTCAACGCGCACTGGCATGGCCCACAGGAGGAACAGACGGTGACACGGTGTGGATTGGCTGCCTGGATGCCTACGGCAATTCGGTCAGCGCGATTTATAGTCTCGCCTGGGAGTTCGGCAGCGGTTTGGTATGCCCGGAAACTGGCGTGTTATTTGCAAACAGAGGCACGTATTTTTCACTGGACGCCAATCATGCCAATGTTTTGCGACCAGGCAAACTCACCTATCAAACCCTGAACCCGGCAATGGCAATATTCCATGATGGTCGTGAAATGGTGTATGGAAGCATGGGCGGCGAAGGACAGCCACAATTCCAGTCTGCCATTTACAGCCGTTACGGCATTTTCAGGCTGCCTCTTGCTGAGGCAGTCAACGCCCCACGTTGGGCACTCGGAAAAACGCGGGGCGACTCGCATACCAGCCTGAAGCTGGAAAATCGTTTTGGCTCAAACCTGATTGAGCAATTGCGACAAGCCGGACACAACGTAGAAGTTTTGCCTGAAGCATTCAGCGAAGCAGCAGGCCAGGCAGGAGCCGCAGTAAGACAAGAAAACGGCACAGTAGAGGGTGCAGCAGACATACACCGATCACCTGGTTCTGCAGAATATGCTTGAACCCTGAATACACAGGCCACCAAAGCACGAAAGTAGAACCGAACAGCACATGCCCGTACTGGCTACGAAACCAACTGCACAAAACTGCAAATCGCGGTTGACACAGCCAGGAACAATCGCTATAGTTACGTTCTTTCAGACGCGGGGTGGAGCAGTCTGGCAGCTCGTCGGGCTCATAACCCGAAGGTCGTAGGTTCAAATCCTGCCCCCGCAACCATTTTACTAGACGGCTTAGAATAGTGATTGTCATTGGCAATCATTCTTCCAAGCCGTTTTTTTGTCTGTTTGTTTCATTGCCTGTTCTCCTGCCGAGATATAGCGGGAAAAATGTAATACGGCATAGGTTTTGAGTTCGTTCTTCCCATGGCACTGTGGGGTGTGGCTCCCGGCGATTAAAGCCGCAGGCGGGTTTTCGGGCAACGCCTTAGCCGGGTGGCACGCCCCCAGTGCCAGGGCAAGAAAGCAGAACCGGGAGCCTATGCCATATTATAATTTTCCAGCTATATCTTGCTTTAGGAGCCTCTTTTGGCACAGCGGATCCGCCTCACGTTAACCATTAACCTGCCAGTTTAATCACCGCCATTTTGGTGTGGGTCATGTCGTGCATGGTAAAGCCTATGCCACCCACGCCATAGCCTGATTCCCGGCGGCCCGCAAAGGGCATCCAGTCTACGCGAAAGGCCGTGTGATCATTGACCATGACCGCAGTGGCATCCAGCCCCTGCACGCACTGCATGGCTACATCCAGCCTGCTGGTGAACACCGATGCCTGAAACGCCACGGGTAAACTGTTGGCGGCAACAATGGCTTCTTGAATGTTGTGAGTTTCGTACACACACACCACAGGGCCAAACACTTCAGCAATGCTTACTTTGGCATTGGCTGGCGGGTTAAGCAGCACGGTGGGGGCGTAGGTGGTGTTGCCCAAGCGCTTGCCGCCGCACAGGGCAGTGGCGCCGCCTGCAATGGCCTCTTGCACCCATTGTTCTACGCGGTCTACTTCGCTGGGGGCGATAAGCGGACCGCACTGGGTGCTTTCTTCAATGGCGTTGCCCACTACCAGTTTTTTGGCTTCGCGGGCCAGCATTCCGGCCAGTGCTGCTGGCACGTGTGGCTTGGGGCATACACCCGCTGCACCGACACGCACACCTTGGCCGGAATGGTAAAGCCGCCTTTGGTCAGCGCGGGAATCATGGATTCCAAATCGGCGGAATCATCGACCACCACAGGGGCTACGCCACCGTGCTCCAGGGCACAGCGCGTGCCTGGAGCCAGTTTGCTTTTGAGTGCCCAGCCTACTTTACCGCTGCCAATAAAGGTGAAAAAACCCACGCGGGCGTCGGTCACCATTTTCTCGGCTACATCGCTTTTACACACCACCAGGCGGCACCATTCTTCGGGCAAACCCGCTTCGTACAGCATGCTCACAAACGCTTTGGCGCTGAGTGGCGTGCTGGATGCGGGCTTCACCAGCACCGGGCACCCGGCTGCCACAGCAGGCCCCACCTGGTGCACAATCAGGTTAAGCGGGTGATTAAAGGCGGACACCGCCACCACCACGCCGACGGGCTCCCGGGTAGTAAAAGCAAGACGCCCGGCCCCGGCGGCAGTAAGGTCCATGGGAATTTCGTGGCCGCCCAAATGCGAAAGCTCTTTGATGCAAAGCCCTACGCCATCAATGGCGCGGGCCACTTCTATACGGGCATCCACGAGCGGCTTGCCGCCCTCGTTGGCAATCTGGAAAGCGAGCTCATCGGCTTTTTTTTCCATAAGACCCTGGGTTTTTTTCAGGATATCAATACGCTTATAGGCGGGTAGCCAGCGTGTGCGGTTGCGATACAAGGCGTGCGCCTGTTCAAGATGCGCATCTACCTGTTCCCACGGGGTGGTTGTTACCTCGCCAATTACGGAAAGGTCGTAGGGATTGAGGACTTCAACAATGGCATTGGGCATGGAGTACACCTTCTTTAGAGCAGGCAGGCTTTGGCAGCCAGTTCATCAATGAGTACTTTTTTGTTTTCAGAGTAATCAACCGGGACATCAATCAGATGCACGCCACCCGCTTTGAACGCTTTTTCAAAAGTAGGCACCAGGTTGGCTGCGCTGCTTACACGGTGGCCGATGGCGCCGTAGCTTTCCGCGTATTTCACAAAATCGGGGTTGCCAAATTCAAGGCCCCAATCGGCAAAGCCTGCGTGCTCTTGCTTCCAGCGAATCATGCCGTAGGAACTGTCGTTGAGCACAGTAACCACCAGATTAAGTTTTAGCCGCACAGCCGTTTCCATTTCCTGGCTGTTCATCATAAAACCGCCATCGCCGCAAATGGCCATGACGCGGCGGTCGGGATGCAGCATGGCGGCCATCATGGCCGAAGGCAGGCCTGCTCCCATGGTGGCCAGGGCGTTGTCGAGCAGCACGGTGTTGGGCTCGTAGGCTTTGTAATTGCGGGCGTACCACAGTTTGTAAATGCCGTTGTCTAGCGCAATAATGTCTTTGGCACCCATGACGGCGCGGGTGTCTGCCACCAGGCGCTGGGGAATAACCGGAAAGCGCTCATCGTCTGCGCCTTCCCGGATGTGGGTTTCTACTTCCTCTTTGCAGCGCTTGAAGTACGAAAAATCTTTATCCAGTTTGCCGCCTATTTTTTGGGTCAGCTTTTGCATGGAACGTGCCACATCGCCCACCACTTCCACCTGCGGGAAATACACTTGATCGACCTGGGCAGAACGGTAATTGATGTGAATGACCTTTTTGCCGCCCACTGCCATGAAAAAGGGCGGCTTTTCAACCACATCGTGGCCCACGTTTACAATGAGGTCAGAACGTTCAATGGCGCAGTGCAGGTAATCGCCATCAGAAAGCGCTGCAGTGCCCAAAAATTGGGGGAGCCTTCATCGACAACCCCCTTGCCCATCTGGGTATTAAAAAACGGAATGCCCGTGGTTTCCAGAAATTCCGACAAGGCCAGGCGTGCTTGGCGGCGGTT
Source organism: Limnobacter sp. (assembly GCA_012032215.1). Taxonomy (GTDB): domain Bacteria; phylum Pseudomonadota; class Gammaproteobacteria; order Burkholderiales; family Burkholderiaceae_B; genus Limnobacter. The sequence goes on along the minus strand of JAAURO010000001.1, from coordinate 17,495 downwards.
GGAACCTGCGCCCAGCAGCACAAGCGGCATGCGTGCGGCGCGAATCATGCTGACCGCCTCGTTGAGTATAGAATCATCGGCCACGGCGTAGTGGCGTTCGTTGCGGGGAATCAGCGGTGCATCGGTGGGTTCAGCGGCGATGTCTTCGGGCAATTCGAGCAGCACGGCACCGGGGCGTTCTTCTTCAGCCAGCCGAAAGGCCTCGCGTACCAGCGAAGGAATGGTGTTGCCGTGCACAATTTGCTTGCTCATTTTGCAAATGGGGTCAAACAGGCCAACTACATCAATGATCTGAAACTGGCCCTGCTTGCTTTTTTTAATGGGTTTTTGCCCGGTAATCATGATCAGCGGGAAAGCCCCCAAGTGCGCATACGCGGCGGGCGTGGCAAAATTGGTGGCGCCAGGCCCCAAGGTGGCCATGCACACCCCGGCGCGCCCGGTTAGCCTGCCGTAAGTGGCTGCCATAAAAGCTGCGCCCTGCTCGTGCCGTGTAAGCACCAGCTGAATGCCCGAGTTTCTTAACGATTCTACCAAATCCAGGTTTTCTTCGCCGGGTACGGCAAAAATGTGTTTAACGCCTTCGGCCTCAAGGGCTTTGACCAGCAAGTCAGAGGCTTTCATGGTGTGATTGGTCATAGGAACTCCATATAGGCTGGGCCGCGCGGACACACACAACCAGACTGGGCGGCAAATAATACAAGCTAGAAAGGCCTGGCTTTTGAATTAAATAGTAAAAAAGGGTTGAGAACAAGGCACTACACCAATAACACAAAACCCTGGTTCATCCTACAAGAAAGGACGCGGCACTTGTGCAAAATAAAGCCGATTTTGGGGAAAGATTAATTTGGTTTAAGATGAAAAAACGCCGTGGCCACCATGGAACAGCGCTTTCGAACCACCGCCAGGAGCACCGTATGAGCCAGAACAGCACCACCTGCTACACACCACCCGTTCAAGACATGCTGTTTGTGCTGACCGAACTGGCTGGCCTGGCAGAACTGGCGCAGCTACCGGGCTGCGAAGATGCGGCCGAGGACACCGTTCAGGCCATTTTGACCGAAAGTGCGAAGTTTAACCACGAAGTGGTTGCCCCGCTTAACCCGATTGGCGACGGCGAAGGGGCAACCCTGAAAAACAGCGAAGTAAGCAGCGCCAGCGGTTTCAAAGAGGCCTTTAAAGCCTACACCGAGCAAGGCTGGCAAGGCCTGCAACATCCCACACAATATGGCGGCCAAGGCTTGCCAAAACTGGTGGCTACGCCCTGCATGGAGATGGTGAATGCCGCCAACCTGAGCTTTGCGCTGTGCCCCTTGCTGACCGATGGTGCCATTGAAGCGCTGATGACAGCGGGCACACCTGTTCAGAAAAACACCTGTCTTCCAAAACTGATTGGCGGTGAATGGACGGGCACCATGAACCTGACCGAACCCCAGGCAGGCTCTGATTTGTCTTTGGTGCGCACCAAGGCAGAAAAAGCATCTGACCCCGATGCCACCACCGAAACCCCCTACCGCATCACCGGCCAGAAAATTTATATTACGTGGGGCGAACACGACATGGCCGAAAACATTTTGCACCTCGTGCTGGCACGCACACCCAATGCCCCCGAAGGCGTAAAAGGTTTAAGCCTGTTTCTGGTGCCCAAATTTTTGTTTGGTGCGCAAAGCAAGGTGGGCAAACGCAACGATGTATTTTGCACCACGCTAGAACACAAGCTGGGCATTAAAGCCAGCCCCACTGCTGTGCTGGTGTATGGAGAAGGCAAAGGCGAAGTGGGCCCAGGCGGTGCCATTGGCTACCTGGTGGGCGAAGAAAACAAAGGCTTGCAATACATGTTCATCATGATGAATGCTGCACGCTTTCAGGTAGGCGTGCAAGGCATCGGCCTGGCAGACCACGCCTACCAAAGAGCCGCCGCTTTTGCGCATGAAAGGGTGCAATCGCGCCCTGTAGATGGCAGTGCCAACCACGCCGTGCCCATTGCACGGCACCCCGATGTAAAACGCATGCTACTGAGCATGCGGGCACCTACCGAAGCGGGTCGTGCCATGGCCTGCTATGCCGCAGCAGCGCACGATCTGGCATTGCATCACCCCGATCACAACGCGCGCAAAAAGCACCAGGCCATGTATGAGTTTTTGGTGCCCGTGGTAAAAGGCTGGTGCACCGAAATGAGCGTTGAAGTGGCCTCGACCGGTGTGCAGGTACACGGTGGCATGGGTTTTATTGAAGAAACTGGCGCAGCTCAACATTACCGCGACGCCAAAGTTCTGACCATTTACGAAGGCACCACCGCCATACAGGCCAATGATCTGGTGGGCAGAAAAACTGCGCGCGACAAGGCCGCCGTGGTTAAAACCCTGTGCGAAAAAATGCGCGCTACTGTGCAAGAGCTGCAAGCCTGCACTCGCGCACGCATCAGCAATGGCTCACCACTTGCACGCTGCGCAGCAAGGTTTGCACACGGCCGCAGAATTTGTGTGTGCACACATTCAAACCAACCCGAACGCGGTGTATGCAGGCAGTGTGCCTTACTTAAAGCTGACGGGTACCACAGTGGCAGGCTGGCAAATGGCGCGGGCCTTGCTGGCAGCACGTGCCGCAAACCACACAGGCGATGCATTTTACGAACAGAAGATACTGACTGCGCGCTTTTTTGCAGACCACTTTTAAGCACGGTGCCTGCGTTGGCCGACACCGTGGTGAATGGGTATGAATCGGTGTGCCAATACGGCCTTTAGAAAGAGCCGTATTGGGAGTTATTCCAGCACGCGTTTTGCGGTGGTGTAATTTCTTTCCCAGTAGCTGCCAAGCAGCGAGCTTACGGTAACGCCTTGGCTGCTGGAAGCATGCAAAAACAGGTCGTCTTCCAGATAAACGCCCACGTGCCGCCCCTTGCTGCCGCTCAGGAAAAACACCAAATCGCCAGTGCGCAGGCTGTTGCGCGACACGGTGCGTCCGTTGCGGATTTGCTCGATTGTGCTGCGGGGCAAAGCAGTGGCAAACACATCCGAGAACAGGCGCTGCATGTAGGCAGAGCAATCTATGCCCTCTTTGCCATTGCCCCCATAGCGGTAGGGGGTACCGCGCCAGTCGCTGTGGTGGGCTTTAAGGGCATCCAGGGGGGAACGCTCGGCCATGGCGCGGTAATCGGCGATGGTGTAATGGCCTCCATAGCGGGGGCCGGGCCCGGCGCAGGCGGTCAGTAAGGCGGCTGCCCCAACAAGCAGTAAACGAGAAGACGAATGGATGGCGTACCCCCTCTGTTTTAAACCACGGCCTTTTTTGCCTGCAACGCATTTTGATTGTAAATCAAACTGGCGATCAACAAAACCCGCAAAAAGTTGCAGTCAGCCTATGCGGGCAATGCCTGCCTTGGCAATTTGCACATCCTGGTTGGATTGAACGCCAGAAACACCAACCGCTCCCACCACTTCACCTTCCACTAAAATGGGAACGCCGCCTTCCAGCAAGCCATCGACATACGGGACCGTTACAAAAGCCGTGCGCCCATTGTTGATGACATCTTCCAGAATTTTGGTTTCTTTTTTGGCCATTGCGGCGGCGCGGGCCTTGGAGGGGCCAATGTGTGCACTCATGGGCGGCGCACCATCCAGGCGAAGCAGGCCGAGCAGGTGTCCGCCGTCATCGGCAACGGCAATGGTGACTTTCCAGCCGTTGGCTTGCGCTTCTTGCTTGGCGCCTTGCAAAATGGCTTCGACATCGGCAACAGAGAGAACAGGTTTGGTTTGCATGGGGTCTCCAAAAATAAATGGCACACCCTGACACAAAACAAGGTGGCCTGAAAGGCGCTTATTCTAACGCCCAAGAAGCCAGCTTGCTGCCAACGCCTTGCGTTTGGGGTTTTGCTGTTTAGCAACCCCCTTGTTCTGAAGACTCGCAGGAATCTGGTTTTTTAAGACCGCCGCCGCCCTCTGTAGCAGGCTTGCCCTTGCCCAGTTCGGCAATAACGCCATTGACCAGCCGGTCGGCCACGCTTTCTGTGCGAACGGCTGAACGCACTTCGCGCTGGCGCGCCTGGGCAGATTCGCCAAAAATGGTGGTCAAGGTTGAACCTTCGCTGGGCGAACGCGGAATAAACCCGTTGTAACTTACCGGAATGCGAATAGGGTTGCCTGCTCCATCGTAGAAAAAGGAGTAAAGGTTAGACGCTTGCGGGCCAATTAAAAACACCACCTGGCCAGGAACGCAAGGTGGATCCTTTAAAAGGCAGTACGGTTAAAAAGCCACCCAGTTCTTCTGTGTTGGGCGCGCCCACTTCTACGGAAATTTCCTGAAACTGGCCGCCGTTTACGATTTCATTCTGGTTGTCTTGCAGTGTAAAGCCTGCAGCGACTGGCTGCGCCACTGCCAGCACCATGGCGGGGAAAGAGTGGCTTTCGCCCAGGAGTTTGTCGTTGTAGGGCAAGCGCGCACGCACCTGGCCGCCAGCGCCTGTAGCCAGCGAAGGAGCTTGAATAACGACAATATCGGAATCGATTCCAGGGTTCCCTACCTTCAGGCCCGAGGCATTGGTAATACTGACTACACTTTGACCAAACTGCGGCTTGAATTGGTAGGGTTCGCGGTAGTTGTTGCCGCTGAGGGCGTTGAAGCTGCCAACCATTCGGTTGTTTTGGTTAAGCACAATAGAACCATTGGCGGTGCTTTGAAAGAACAGGCTGGAGTTGGCGGTGTTTTCTATGGAGCCACCCGTTTGCACAATAGATGCGTTGGCAAACAGCACGCGCTGTAAAACCTGGTTGGCATCGAAGCCTTCTTTACCGGTAAAACATCGAGCTCGGGAAGCACCAGATCAGCCGCTGTTTGCAACCCGGTGTCAGAGCCGGCGCCAGCGGCCACAAACGCCAACGCACCACCGGTTTGCACGATATTGCCCGTGAGGAACAAGCGCTGTGCGGCAGAAACAACACCCCCTTTGGTTTGCAATGCGGCAAGATTTAAATCGCCTTGCGTACTGAGCGAGGTTTGGTCACCAAACAGCTGCACCTGGCCTGTGAAGTGGTTGCCAGGATTGGTGAGGTCAATGTTGCCGTTGGTCACGTTTACCAGAAACGGCCCGCCCACCTCCACCACACCCGATGCATCCGCAGCCTGATGGAGGCTACCTCTGGACAAACGAATGTCTGCTGCGTTGGCACCACTTAGCGCCAGATTCACATTTCCGGTGGCGGCAAAATCAAGCCGTCCACCTGCCAGAATTACATTGAACAGGCCATCGAAGGTACTGTCGGCTTGCAGCACGCGCGCATTTTGTGCGGCAATGCGGGTGCTGCCCGCATTGTGCAAGGTAGTTTGCAGATCAAAACCTGAATCCGCTTGCACCTTCAAGGAGGTGCCTATGTTTAACTGGTTGGTGGTGCTTGACAGATTCACGGTATTGCCTGCCACTTCGGCTTGATCGGCCTGCTGAAAATCTGCATTCAGTGTATTGCCTGCCTGTAAATCCACGGTGCTGTACTGGCCGTTTAAACGGGCATTCAGGTTGCCCAGCGCATGCACGGTGGCAGACTGCCCGGCGGTATGCTGTTGCACCAGGACTCCGCCTGCAAACACGTTGCCGTTGTTGCCCAGCACAATGCTGTTAGCCGACAGAATAGCCGGACTGTCGCTGCCGCTCACCCGTACATCGCCAGTTTGTGTAATGGCATTTTGTGCCACGGCAGTCAGCTTGCCAATAGTGCGACTTTGCCCAAACTCGATACTTTGGCCCGCATTGATTGACAGTGTGTCTACGTGATTGGCGGACGCGTTTACATCGTTGCCGGCAACAAGGCTGGCTATGCTGGCATTGCTGACACTGCTGCCCAGAATGTCGCCGCCTGCATGGAGCGTGGCTGAGCTGGCATTGCTTATGCTGCTGCTTAAGATATTGCCCGCTGTAGTTAGTTGGGCAATTTGAATGTGGTTGGCAGTAACGCCAATGGTGCCCTCGGCGTTCAGAATGAGCGCATCGCCTGCGGTGTTGCTGGTGTCGGTGGCGGTGCCAGTAATGTTGCCAGTTGATGTAATATTTGCGGAATCGGCATCGGTGAGGTTGATTTGCACGTTGGCACCGAGGCCTGTGGTTTTGCCGCTTATCTGGCTGGCGCGAGTGGCAGTGAGGCTGAGGCCGGTTGTGCCTGTGGCATCCACGGTGGTCACATCGGTGGTGCTGAGGCCTGCGCTGCCGCCTGCTGTGGTGGTGGCTGAGTGGGCGTTGCTTATGCTGCTGTTTAGCAGGTTGCTTTGCGTGTTTACCACCAGGCTGGTTGTGGCATCGGCTTGTGCCACCAGGGTATGTGTGGCTACCTGACCTACCTGTACCGGGCTGGCAGGTGCATACTGCACAAACACATTGCCATTGCGCACTTCAAGCTTACCGGGCGCTGGCACATCGGGCACGTTCAGCGCCGAGTAGGTGCCATTGCCCGAGCGTTGAATCACCAGTTTAAGCAATTCCAGCCCGGCGTCGGTAACCGCCAGAAACCGCAGCGATTCATCGGGGCTGCCATCGGCTACCGGTGTGCCAGTGGTGGCAATATTGGCAGAATCGGTGGCCAGTATGTACACGTTGGCTGAATTGGGTGCACCTGCATTTACAGAAGGGTGCACGACGCCATCGAAGCGAACCTTCGGACCCACAAACACTGTGTCGCTGGCTTGCACAGTGCCTTCAAAGCGGAGTTCGGCAACGGTGCCAGTGGGCAATTCAAACTGTGCCTCGCCATCGGCAAGCAGCGTGTCGGCGTTGCCAAGTTTCAGGGTGGATGCCACCAGCGCTCCCACGTTCATGCTGGAACCGGGACCAAACACAATGCCATTCGGGTTGATCAGAAAAATGCGCCAGGGCGCGTTGACTGTGCCCAGAATGGTGCTTTCCTGACCACCCGTTACCCGATTCACTGTAAACCACTGCGACACGTTGGCTGCGGGGTTTTTGGCCACAAAATTCAACACTTCGCTGGCGCCCACCCCCAGCTTGTTCCAGTCCACCAGAACACCCTGCCGCTCTTGGGTAACAGTCAGCGATTTGCCCGGCACATCGCGCTCAAGCTTGAACTGCCCTGCAACATCTGCGGGCAACTGGCCGGGGCCGGGCAAACCAGCCGGGCCAGCCGCATGCGTAGTGAAGGGAGTGAACAACGCAAACAGGGAAACAAGCAGAGGGCTTAGCGAGAAGGGCAGCAATGTGTTTTGGTTCATGGTGGCAGTGGACAAAAATAATTTAACAACAAAAAGGGTTTTGCAGAAGGACCTGGCTTAGGTCCGGCAGGCCTTAGAAGTAGTAGCGAAACACGCTGTAAATGCGAGGTTCCTGCTTTTTGGGATCAGAGGCAGGCTCACCTTCCAGCGGCCAACCCAGGCTGATTTGCCAGGTCAGCAAATCGAACACTTCCCAGTTCAGGGCCAGGCCGTAACCCGCAAGGCGCTGGGTGTTTACGAATGTGGTGGGGCGGGCCGAGGCATCTTCACGCAGGCGCACGCGGCCTTGATCATAGAAGGCTGCTACATACAGGCCTTCGCGGCTGCGGTTGAGCACTTTCCAGGGCAATACGTAGCGCAGTTCTGTGGTGTAAATCTGGCAGTTGTCGCCCGAACCTTCGCCTTGGGCAAAGGCGCGAACAGCTTGTGAACCACCCAGGGTGCATTGGGCGGAGGAATCGAGGTTGTTGCCTGCGGCCTGCCCACGCAGCGAGGCATAGGCCAGCCAGCGACCCGGCACGAGGCTTTGCAAACGCGAATATTCCCATTCGGTTTTGCGCAGCAGCGAGGCATCGTCCAGCCCGGCAGGGCGACCTTGGGGGTAATTGATTTCGCCATCGGTGTAGGCCAGTTCAAAGGTGTTTATTGCACCGCCCAACAGGCTGTCGCGAAAATCGCCACTGAGGGTAAAGCTGTTTTGGGTCAGTACTTTCCGGGTCTCGGTGGCAGCCAGACGCAGGCGGTCTGAAAAATACTTGCGCTCGTGGTTGGCCAGCACGAAAAGGTTCAGGTTGCGCGATCGTACCAGTGGGTACAAACCAAATACGCTGATGCTATCGGAATCGCCTTCCAGACCCAATGGAAAATCGGCATCGGACAGGTTGTAATTGACTTGCGAGACGTTCACGCCCGCTTTAAAACCATCGGCACCAACAGGTAACAAGTAGCCGAGCAACGTGAAATCCAGCCCACCGGTGGTGGTTTGCAGGTGCGACAAGGTGAGCGAATCGCCTTTGCCCAGGGGGCTGTTGGCGGATACGGTAAGCCCTACCCGGTTGGTGCCGGCAAAGCGCGATCCGTTGACATCCAGCGAGGCCACGCCTTCCAGCAAGGCATCGGGCGCCACCGACACCAAGAGCTTTGCGGTACCGGTTTGTTCAACCGGGCTGGATGGTGAAGGTGGCGCGCATACCGCGCAAGTCGTTGAGCAAAAACACCACGCGCTCTACTTCAGAAACGCGAATTACCTGGCCTGGTTTAAGCGCGGCAAGGTGGGCTTCCACCACTTCGCGGTCAACGGGGAAATCGCCTTCGGGCCACTGCAGCACCACTTCTTCCAGGTAGCCGGGCAATACCTGAATAATGACCGTGCCGCCGTTAATTTGCTGAGCAGGCAAATAGGCATACGCCAGGTACAGGCCAAATTCGCTTTGCAGCACACGGGCCACCTGGGTGGCGGCGTTGCTTAAATCTTCAAACGAGCGCTGTTCGCCCAGAAAAGGCACAAGGGCTTTGTGAATGCTGGGCAGGTATTGATCGGGTACGCCTTGTACGCTGAACTGGTTCACCGCAACGCGCACATCTTCCAAAGGTTTGGCAAGCTCGGGCTTGGGCTGCACAGGCACCTGCGGGAGTTCGGCCGCAGAAGGCTCCAGAATCGATTTGCCGGATTGCGATTCAAGCTGCTGCGTTCCCAAAACACTGGAAGGTGTTTGTGGGGTAGTAGCGCTGACCTGCGCCAACCCTAAACCAGGAAGAAAAGAAACAAGAAAACAAGAAGTTAAGAATAGTGTGCGCAAAGCCATGCTTTTTTACTCTGGAATAATCAACAAAAAGCTTCCCTGCCCTTGGCCTGCATACTACACAGCAAGGTTCGACAAAATGCCAAGGAAAATCAGGAAAGCGACACAACAACAAAAGTGAGGTTGTCGGACTTGCTGCCAGCGCGCTGCAGGCTTTCTGCCAGTAACGTGTTGCAGTATTGGTCGCAGACAACAGGGTTTGGGTAACCAATTTTTTCAGTAAGTTCCCGGGAACTGAAAGAATCCCAAAAGCCATCGGTGCACAGCAGCAAGCGGTCGCGGGCCACCAGAAAATGATTACGGTCCAGTACATCCACGAGCAGGTTTTCCGGGGGCTGGCCAAGGGCAGAAAACAACTGGTGGCTGCGCGCAGGCGGCTGATTTTTTCCGGCAGATTGCGTAATCTGGACGGCGTGGTCCTGGGTTTGCCCTTTCAGGCCACTTTGGCAAAACCAGTACAGGCGACTGTCCCCGGCATGCAGCCAGCGCACCTGCCAGGTGATTTTTTGTATGGCCACAAACACCACGGTGGAAAACATATTGCCGCCCAAACCACACTTGCCCTGCTCGGCAAGAATACCGGCGTTGGCTTGCAGGGCAAGCTGTCTTAGCGCTGTGGCATCCAGGCTGCGTAAAGCGCGAAAGCCTTCCAGCAAGGTGTGCACTGCCAACGAGGCTGCCAGTGCCCCACCTTCGTGCCCACCCGCTCCGTCGGCCACGGCGGCGCAAAACCAGTTTTCATCTTCCCACCAACCCAGGGCATCCTGGTTTTCAGCGCGGCCGCCCTGGTGGGTTTTGCCCACACACGCCAACGCCACAGGGTGGCGCGGCACGTCCAGTTGAATGGTGGAATCGTCTTCTTTCATGCCCGCTTTTCTTCTGGCTTTTGGTGGGGTTCTGCGGCTGTGCGGGGCTGCGCGCGTGGAGGTGCCACGCGTGCTGATTCACGCGCGAAAGCCTCGCGCAGATGTTCTCCCAACAAGGTATCGAAGAGGCCACCGCCACGGCGAAACAACCTGTCGTAAGTGCGTTGGTAGTTTTTCCAGCTTAAGGCGGCGCGCAGCAGCCTGGGCCATTGCAACCACGAACGTGGTGCTGCCTGTATGGTTTCCGGGGCGAGCTCTTTTTCCAGGGCACCCATGGCAGAGTGCAGGCCAGAAACCAGGCCGCGCTGATGCGCCAACAGATCATTAAAACTGCTTTGCACGGGGCAGGGCTGAAAAGAAGAGGCTGTGTTGGCGTGCTCCAGAAGACGTTGCAAGGCTTGCTCGCCACACACACTGTGCTTTAAAGGGTTGTCGCGGGTCTGAATAATTTGCGTGAGTTCGCTGCGTGTTTCCTGCTTGAACAGGTTGCGAATGGCCATCAGCTTCACCGTGCCGTCTATGGCATCTTTCAGGTACCGACCAACGGCATGCAGTTGCACTGGGTTTAGGGGGGGTATCGGCAGGCAAACCCATGCCTTCCAGCAAGGGAATGAGTGCCGACTGGACATCGGTGCGCGGTTCCGCGTGTGCCTGTGGGTGTTCCTGACCAGATAACCCGGCCTGCTGCCATTCAGCTTGCGTGCCGTGCTGCAACTCCAGAAACGGAATGTCGTGTCGGTGGCCAAGTACTTCAAAAAAACCGGAGGACTGGTGCACTTGCGCACCCGTGTGTGGTGCTGGCTGCTGGTGGGCGGGTTCGGACAGCAAGTCGTCGATAGACAGGCAGGCGGCTTCGCCCAAGCCTGGCCAAGCGGAACCGGTGTGGAAAGACAAGGCATGTGGCGCAGCATGGCAATCGGTTTCAATGCACAGTTCGTAGTGGCCCACCTGAATCCGGTCGCCTGCCTGCAAGGCGCGATGCTGCAGCATGCACACCGGCTGGCCATTGATTAAACTGGGGTTGGCGCCATCCTGGTACCAGGTGGGGCGGGCATCGGCGCCCAGTTGCAGCCGGCCTTGCTGACGCGAAATGACACGCCCTGAATCGGGCAGCTTGATGTCGGCGGAATCTCCGCGCCCCAGCGTAAGCACGCAGGCACTCACCTCCCACTTTCCGGTCTGGTGTTCAGGCTGTGCGCCTGTCAGCGATACATAGTATTTCAATTGCGCATCCCCTTCCCGATTTGTTTATTTAACCACCACCGCACGCCCCTCTACAACAGCCACTTGCAAAGGCACATGCACCGAATCGGGCAAACCCGGCAGGTGCAAAAACGGGCTGCCATCGGCGCGCATCGGAAAGCCGGTAGTTCCGCCCTTGGCCGCAAACACCGCGAGCTCGCTTAAGTCGGGCAGGTAGTTCTCCAGGGCAAAACCTGCGTGCTGTTCAAACACGGCGTCCAGTTGCGCGGCCAGTTCTACGGGCGAAACCCCATACGCCATTGCCAGCTCGTGGTTTCGGTGACTGAAGCGCGCCGAGAATTCCTTTTTTTTACGCTGCACCAGTTCCAGTGCCAATTGCACCAGCAAATCCTGCACGGGCTGCGTGTGTGCAGTGCTTTCAAACCGGCTCAAATCCAGAAACTGCCAGCGCGGAAAAGACAGTGGCAATTGCAACTCGCGCTCGAAGTAGCTGGTGCCACGCACCAGTTTTCCGGCAGGCTCGGCCCACCGAAACTGATCCAGCACTTTGGGTTGCACCCATTGCCCCTGCCGAAGCTTCACCAATTCCAGACGCACGTCAAACCAGATATCTTGCCTTGCCAACCATTCGCCGCTGCACAAACGCCCCAGTTGAATGTGGTTTTTGCCATTGGCTACACACTCGTGCACTGGAACAAGCACAGGTGTACTGAGTGGCAATTTTTTCAGAAAGATTCCATTCAGACACAACACCGCATCGGGCACATTGGTTTGTGCGTATAAAGTCAGGCACTTATCCACCAAAGAATCTCCAGCTTTCCAGCAATGCAGGCTCGGTCAGCGTGTGCTCGTGCATGCGCACAAAACCCAATGCATTGCGCTGACTCACTTTCAAAACCAAGGCAGATGTGGCGCAACGCAACTCGGGCACCATGTGCAGGCCCGTGGGGGTGCTGTGCAAGTGCACATTCACCAGCACCTCCACGCTGCCCACCGCAGAATCGGCAAGGGTTAACAACTCGCCCGGCGACAGCACCGGACACTCCAGGCAGGCCGCCAAAGGCACTTGCGCAGTCCACGAAAGCAAAGGCACATCGGGCTTAAGCGTGCTGGTATTCCAGTCGGCTTGCTGCGATTGCTCAAGCACCACCACTTTGGGCACCACCAGCCCGATATAAACCGGTTGCCCGAGTAAGTGCTGCACGCCTTTGGCAAACTGCGGCCCCAGTTCAATACGAAGAGCCACATCACCACGCACCGAAAAAACAGGTTTGCCTGCAACGGGCTGTTCGCCACTTCCCCAGCCCCAGCGAAACGCCATGTTCCCCGACCAATTCAGCGTTTGTCGGCTAAGCGCACTGGGTATCAGCGGCTTGATGTCGGTGTGGAAGGTCAGGTTTGCCTGCGTAAAAGAAGCACTGGCAGGCGTTTTTCCCAGGCAGTGCCAGTCGGCGGCACACCACTTTCCTTGACCACACGCAGGCCGCACTGACGCTGGTCGAACCTTTTCAGCGAAAACAAAGGTTGCACATGCGCCTCGTTGGGCGTGGACAAAAACTGGATGTCGTGGTGCTCGATGACCGGGTCGGTAAATACTTCCAGTGGTGCAGGCGCTGCCAGCTGATTCAAGGTTTTATTGAGCACCGCTTCTAGCGCACCCACAGCAACCGCCTGGTTTGTGCCCTGGCTGCCCACCCGCAAGCTGCGCTGCACGCGGGCCAATGCAGTGGGTGCCCAGCCAAACGCTTCTTGCCAGGCAAAAGGCTGCGCAGCAGGCAACAACACTTCGACTGGCTGGGTAAATTCGGGCCACAGGGTTAAGCCTTCTAGGGCGGTTTTTTCATATTCGGTTTGTTGGGCGCTCAGGCACAAAGGACGCGCAAGCGTTCTGCCGCCAAAAAGCTGGCTGATTTCTGTCAACACCGGCTGCGCACCCTCTGTGCTCAACAGCGCCACCAAGGCTTTTTTCAGCCGATGTTCTGTATTGCCAGAAACCGCAACGCCCGCACTGTGCGTGCTCGCCAGCGCCAAACAGAAGGCCTCGAACAAAGAGGCTTCGTGCTGGGCACTTTCCAGAGCCGGGGTTTGTGGGTCGGGCACAGCGCCGCTTAAGGCAGTGTCGGCCTGCTGGCTGACAAACCTGTGCCAGCGCGCAAAGGCCTGCTGCCAACAGGCTTGGGCATAGGGCTGGCCAGGTCTTGCAGGGTGTCTTCTTGTTCGGGAGTGAGTTGCAGCCCAGTGGTAATGGCGTTGCCGCCAAACGGGCCTGCACAGGCCAAATCAGCAAGTGAACCAGCACTCTCGTGCTGCACATACACCGCCTGCAAGCCCAGGGGCAAACGCGGTGCAAACCACCGCACCAACTGTGTAAAAATGGCGGGCTTGTGCCACAACCAACGGTGTGCAATGCGTGCACCACACACCACAGACTCAAAACCACGCAGGCTGTTTTTCAAGGCAACTGCCGGGCAGTGCCCTTCAAAATACGCCCCTTCCGGCAAGTGCCTGGCTTTCAGCAAGGGTTGCAGACTGGCAGGCTGACAACCACAGTGGTACAACGCCACACCGGCGCTGGACGCAAACTCCGTAATTTTTTTCCAGCCAAGTGGCAGCAAAGCGCCTGATTGCACAAGCGCCCAACAGCTTGTCTGGTTCAACGGTGCTCGCCCTGGATGGGATCTGGAGGTATCACAGAAATCCCGGCAGCGGCTGGCGCACCAGGCGCCTTGGGCGAAGCAGAGCCTCCTTGACCACCGCTTACGCTGACTGCTGGCCCACTCATGACAATACCCGCAGGCCCGATGGTAATTGAACAGGCTCCGGCGCTCAGCTTGATAGATTGCCCGGCAGACACATTCACCGTGCTGCCTGCCAGCAACTCTACCGAAGAACCAGCCTGAGCCGACACCTGTGCCCCTGCTTTCAGCGACAAATCGCTTGCTGCTTCCAGGCCATACTGGCCTTGGGTAAGGCAGTGCCAGTCGTCTTGCACCACCTCGCTGCGCGCGCCCTCGGTGCGTGCAGACGCATCGCCTTTCACCACCACATCGCACATGCCTTCAATGGTTTCCAAAGCGTTGCCTTTCACCAGGCTGTGGCGGTGGCGGTTAATTTGCGAATAGGCATCGTTTTTTACCAGACGCCACCAGTCTTTTTGGGCTTGCAGGTACAGGTATTCATTGCCCTGCTTGTCGTCGAAACGAATTTCATTGAAATCGGAACTGCCGCCCGTTTTGCTGGAACGTGTTTTTATGCCCGACACGGTTTTTCTGCCCGGCAACACGTAAGGGGGCAGCTGCTCGGCGTTGTGCACGGTGCCAATTACCAGAGGACGATCGGGGTCGCCTTCTTCGAAATCCACCACCACTTCCTGACCAATGCGGGGAATGGATTGAAACCCCCACCCACTTCCTGCAGAAGGATAAGCCACGCGTATCCAGCAAGAGGCAGCCTCTTGTTTTTCCACGTGCCTGTCCCAGAAAAAATGCACGCGCACACGGCCATATTCGTCGGTGTGAATTTCCTCACCTTGCGGCCCCACCACTTTGGCAGTCTGCACGCCGCGAACACGCGGGCACGCGGTGCCGCGCTCTGTGCGAAACTGCGTGGCGGCCGGTATGGCCGTAAAACTGCCGTGGTAGCCAGAGCCACTGCCGCCCGCTTCAGCCGCTGATTCAGAAATCCGGTGACTGCTGGCAATCACCAGCAGCTTGTGCGCAAAGGCAGGCACATCGTGGTGGGTGGGCGTAACAGTGTAGCCCGCCGAAATACCGCGCGCATTGCCGCCACCGGTGTAAATGGTTTTTTGACACACCGCCACTTCGTAGCCTACACGCGTAAGCAGCTCGCCGTTCGTAGATTCTTGAAAACCACCGGGGTAAGCAAAGTGTTCTTTAGGTGGTGGAGCAGAAAACCCGGGCGCGCCCTGCGCCTTGCCGCTAACCACCTTGGCGGGCGTTAGAAAATTGTAATCGGCGCTAAAAAACTGGTGGTTTTTCACCCTGCTGCGCACCGACAGGGTGTCTATGCACTCGGTGTCGCGCACCTGACCGCCAGACTGCGTGGGTACATACGGCACGGTGGCGTATTCAGGCACAGGCCGGTGGGCTTCTTTGCTGTCGGTCACTACCAGGCAATGACCCGCTTCGGTGTGGATAAAAAAGTAATACAGACCGAATTTTTCCATGAGCCTGCGCACGAAGTTCAAATCGCTTTCACCAAACTGCACGCAGTATTCCAGGGGCGTGTAGCTGCCCGCCAACGCGCGGAAATCGAAATCGGTTTTTCGGCACGGTTGTTGCGCACAAACACGTCTTTAATAATATCGATGACCGATTTATTCTGGTAAATACGGTGGTCGGTATTCAGCGACAAAAGCCAATCCCAACTGTGTATTTCTAGCGAGTACGCAGAGCGCATGCCTGCATTGTGGTTTGCCATGGAAAAATCGGTAACGATACCCTGAAAAAACGCGGCCCCCCTTGGGTGTGCATCTGCAGCCCAGGGGCTGACCCAGAAATGCGTTGGCATCCAGCGCAGCATCGGGCGATTCCGCTTCCAGGGTCATTGAAAAAGTACTGGAAAGGCCCTCCAGCACTTTGGCAGAACGGAACACAAGCCCGGACAGGGCGGTACCACCGGCCTGCCCCACCAGCTGAATCTGAGAAGTTGACATGGAAAAGTAGTGTTAGTTTGCCAAGCGGCCAATTTCGATGCGACGATTGGCTGCAGCATAAGGCGAAGCGGGTTTGGCCAACTGCGCCGAACCCTTGCCACGGATAACCAGCAAATCAGCCGATACGCCGCGCTCTACCAGATAGGCCTTCACGCTTTCCGCACGCCGAACCGACAACCACTGGTTGAACTGCTCGTCGCCGCTGGCATCGGCATGGCCGGTTACCTCGATTTCAGCGGCAGAAGCACCGCGCCGTGCCAGCACATTAGAAAACACCGCCAGTTGCGCCTTCAGGCCCTTGGGCAATTCGGACGATCCCACCTGAAATACGCCGCCGGCATGGAAAACTTCACAGCGGGTTTAAACCCCATGCACTTAAAGCCATTGTTGCGCAATTCTTCGCAAGCGGCTTCGGGAAACAGACCTTCTTCAACCTGGCTCACAGTGGGCACTTTGTTGCCAAGGTCTACAACTGGCAGGTTTTGGGCAGCCCAAACCGCAGCGGGCGCCAGGGCAATCAGTAAAGGCAAAAACAGTCTCATCAGGCGTACTCCATGTGAGGCATCCCGGAGAAAGTTGTGGTCACTCTCCCTGGTAGCCATGATACGATTCGGCAATTTTGAAAAGCACCGAGTTTTGCGCCTTCTTGAAAGAAATGCAAACGAGTGACCTTTGTATAACCCGAAATGACTAAATCCCGACAGGCATGAGTGTTCAAAACGCAGTGATCTGGGCAGACGGGCTGTTTTTGCTACCGCAGCATTTTCAGCAAACAGAGCGGCACTTAAAAAGCCTGCTCGCGTTTGTAACCCGGGCTTCAACCCCCTATTTTACAGGCTTTACAAGCTGCCAACTCGACACACGCCAACTGCTTGATGGCGTAGTGAGCCTAGAGTCAGCCAGCGGCATTCTGCCAGATGGCACACCCTTTGTGTTGCCTTTGCACAATGGCCAGCCACTGGGTGTGCATGTTCGCCCCGAAGACACCTCGCTGTTTTGCTACCTGTGCCTGCCCGCACCCCATTGGCACGCCAACCAGCTCGAAAGCGCTGCTGCAGACAACACTGCGGCCAACCCCACCGAGTCCGCACGCTATACACGCCAGGCCACCGAACTGGCCAACACCCACGAATCCGACAGCCCACCAGAGTTGCTTGAACTGGCCCAGCCCAATTGGCAAATCAGACTGGCCGCGCACATGCCCGAAGGCTTTTCCGGTTTGTGCATAGCCCAAATTCAGCGTGTTGGTCATCAAGGTGAAGTCGAACTGAGCCCCACCGTGGTGCCCACGCCGCTGCACATTGGCAGCAGCGCCTACTTAAGCAAAGGTTTGGCGCGGGTGTTAAGCCTCATGGAAAACCAGCTTGCCCGCTTGGGCGACCGCCACCAAAACCGGTTAAGTGGCAGCGCTGAAATTTCTGATTTTCTGCTGTTTCAAACGCTCTCGCAGCATTTGCTCACCTTGCGCCACCTTCAAGACCAAAACAGCCTGCACCCCGAGCGTCTGTTTGTCGGCCTGCTCGCCCTGCGCGGTGCCTTGGCCGCCTTTGAAAAAACCCGCAAAGCCTGCAACATCTGTATACCCACAGCGAAACCTTTCGCTCGTTCCAACCCCTGTTTAGCGAACTCGACACCCTGCGTCTCGGGCGCCACCGAACAACGTGCCCTGCAAATTCCCCTTCAAAAACAACCGTACGGGCATTTTTTGGGCGTTTTGCACGAGGAAAACGTGTGGGCGCAATC
>JAAURO010000119.1 GCA_012032215.1 Limnobacter sp. | reverse complement strand
ACCGGGCTGCTGGCGGGTTGTGCAAACAGCCCCACTTCAGGCCAGATTTACCGGCAAGGCGAAGCACAGCGCTCGCAAGCAGTGTACTTTGGCACCGTTGAAAGCGTACGCGAAGTCACCATTCAAGGCGACACCAACAACGTAGGCACCGCCGCAGGCGGCATTGTCGGCGGTATTGCAGGCAGCAACATTGGCAAAGGCAAGGGTGCCGCAGTTGGCGCCGTGTTGGGGGCGGTGGCTGGCGGCATTGCAGGACAAAAAATAGAACAGAACGCAGTTACACGCCCAGGCTATGAAATTACCGTAAATCTGGACAAGGGCGGAGTACGCGCTTATGTGCAAGATGCCGATGAAGCATTCAGGCCGGGCCAACGCGTGCGCGTGGTAACCACACCCAGCGGCGTGGCGCGGGTTACGCACTAACACCCAGCCCCTCCCATTAAAACGTGGAAACGTGCTTACAAAAAACCAGGCATAAAAGCCTGAAGCACCATCATTAAAACCTGAAGCAACACAATAAAAACCAAGGGCGACAAATCCACGTTGCCCACGGTTGGCAAAACACGCCGCAGGGGGTCTAGAAATGGTCGGGACAACTCGTTGAGTACCGAAGCAATCGGCGAAAAAGGATTCACCCAACTCAGCACCACCTGAATAAGCACAATGCCCATCAACAGATAGGCCGTGTTTCTAAGCACCCAAAACACCGCAATCGGGAAACTGAACATCACCAGCTGCACAAGCCCCTGACTCACACCCGCCACAGCAGCACTCAGCAGAACCAGCAAAACGTGCAGCACAAACGCCACCAGAAAGGCACCCACTATGCTCGCCCAATCCAGACCGGCATAGCCGGGCACCCCCTTGCGCAAAGGCTTAACCAGCCAGTCAGTCATGGAGAAAATAAATGGCGACAACGGATTGCTGGGGTGAATGCGCACCCACTGCATGAGCGCACGCAACAGCAAACAAAAGGTGAGAATGCTGGCTGCAGTTTCCAGCAACAGCCTGAGAATATTAAAAATCAGCATGAGCACTAAAGCAGAAGAACCCCGAAGCCACCAGTGTAGTGGTTTTCAGAGGCCCTGTGCACCGATACATACAGCAGAATGCGCTTTAAGGACGTGAACCCGTTGGGAAAGGCCATGTAGTGGTAGCGCCTTTCAGCTTTCTGGGCTTGGCAGCGCCAGCACGGCGACGGCGCGCAGGCTTGGCAGGCACAAGCAGAGACAGCGGCACCACCTCTTCGGGTGACAATGCGGTTTTGGAGGGCTTGCGGGAAGCAACTACCGGGCGTGGTTTGACAGCAGACAAAGTTGCTTGTTTAGACGCAGGCATAAACTTGTACTCCAAAAAAATTTCAAATGAAATCAAGCTAGCTATTGTACTGACAAGGCTCTGGAAACTCAAATATTTGCCTTTAGGCGTCACCCGTTTTTGCAGGAAGCCCCCAGAAATCAAGGGCCCTGAACCTCCTGCTCGGGGTCTTTACGGGACTTGGGTATTAAATCTTCGCGGGTAATGCCCAACCACAACACCAGTGGGCTTGCCACGAGCACAGAAGAGTAAATACCAAACAGGATTCCGATGGTGAGTGCCAACGCGAAGTAATACAGTGTTGGGCCACCGAAAATCAGCATGGAGCACACCATCAGCTGGGTAGAACCGTGGGTAATCATGGTTCGGGAAATGGTGCTGGTAATTGCGCGGTCGATAACGGCGGGCACTTCCATGCGGCGAACACGCATAAAAGTTTCGCGAATTCTATCAAACACCACCACCGATTCGTTGACCGAATACCCAAGCACGGCCAACACCGCCGCCAGTACCGACAGCGAAAACTCCCACTGAAAAAACGCGAAAAACCCCAAATAATCACCACGTCGTGCAAATTGGCAACAATGGCAGCCAAGGCAAATTTCCATTCAAAGCGAATGGCCAAGTAGGCCATAATGCCAGCAATAACCACCAACAGAGCTATGAGACCGTTTTCTGCGAGTTCACGCCCCACTTGCGGGCCCACAAACTCCACGCGCTGCACTTGTACACCAGGGCCACCAGCTTGCAACACCTGGGTGGTCATGGCGAGCACATCCAGTTTGCCAGCTTGCCCAACCGGGCTGTTTTGCAGGTCTTTGGCGGCCATGCGTATCAGCACATCGCGCGAGGTACCAAAGTTTTGCACTTGAGGTTCGGTCACCCCCACCTTCAGCAAAGCACCGCGAATGCCTTCCAGATTGGCGGGTTCTGAATAGCGCGATTCAACCAGCACGCCGCCGGTAAATTCCACACTGAAATTCAAGCCGCGTGTAAGCAGAAAAAATACCGCCAACACAAACACCAGCAACGACAAGGCATTGAACACCTTGGCGTAGCGCATAAAAGGAATGTCTTTGCTGATTTTGAAAAATTCCATGCCTGTGTTATTCCTTCACGATTTTGGAGCTGCTGCCAAAAGACCCTGAACCAGTACCCACCGTTTGGGGTTTCCATACCTGACCAATTCTTACTGTGGTCAGCTTTTTGCGAGACCCATACCACAGGTTCACCATGCCGCGAGAAACCACCACGGCACTGAATATGGAAGTAAGAATGCCCAAACAATGCACCACGGCAAAGCCACGCACCGGACCGGAACCAAAAACCAGCAAGGCCACCCCTGCAATCAGTGTAGTAATATTGGAATCCAGAATGGTTCCCCAGGCACGGTCGTAACCAAGGTGAATAGCCTGCTGCGGCGACTGCCCTTCGCGCAGTTCTTCGCGTATGCGCTCGTTGATAAGCACGTTGGCATCGATGGCCATGCCCAGAGTAAGCGCAACGGCGGCCAGACCCGGCAAGGTCAGCGTTGCCTGCAACACCGACAACAGGGCAAACAGCAACAGGACGTTAACCGCCAGCGCAAGCACCGAGAACACCCCAAACATGAGGTAGTAGGCCACAATAAAAACAGACAGCGCAATGAAGCCGTACAGGGTGGAGTTCAGGCCTTTTTCAATGTTGTCCGCACCCAGGCTGGGGCCAATGGTGCGTTCTTCAATAATGTCCATGGGTGCAGCCAAAGAACCAGCCCGCAGCAACAAGGCCAAATCGGCCGACTCCACGGTGTTCATCTGGCCAGAAATCTGCACCCGGCCACCGCCAATTTCCGAACGGATAACAGGGGCGGTTATTACCTCGCCCCGACCTTTTTCAAACAGCACTATGGCCATACGCGTGCCAATGTTTTGCCCGGTGATGTCGCGAAAAATGCGGGCGCCGTTGCTATCGAGAGTAAGGTGAACCGCGGGTTCCTGGGTTTGAGAATCGAAACCCGCCTGTGCATCGGTGAGGTTTTCTCCGGTGAGAATGACTTCGCGCCTGGTCAGCAAGTTGTTGCCATCGCGATCCTGAAACTGCTCAAGGCCGAAGGGCACCACACCAGAAGCCAGCGACGACCGCGCGCCGGGGCTGTCGTCAACCAAGCGTATTTCCAGGGTGGCAGTGCGGCCCAGAATGTCTTTGGCTTTGGCTGTGTCTTGCACGCCGGGCAGCTGCACCACGATGCGGTCTGCGCCCTGTTGCTGAATGACAGGTTCGGCCACGCCCAGTTCGTTAATGCGGTTGTGCAGGGTGGTCATGTTTTGCTTGAGCGCGTAGGTTTTGGCCTGCTCTTGCAGTTCGGGACGCAAGGTGGCCACCAGCAGATTGGGCGCATCTTGCTGCGCGTCAGGTTCGCGCAGGGAGAGTTCGGGAAGAGAATCGGCAAGTTCGGTGCGGGCGCGGGCGGCATCTTGCGTGGTTCTGAAACGCATTTCAAAGCCATCCGGGATGCGGGCAGAGCTTGCGTAACGCAAATCTTTATCGCGCATTAGCTGCTTGGCCTGTGCCAGCAAGGAGTCTTTGCGTTTGTCGAGTGCGGCCTGCATGTCTACTTGCAGCAGGAAGTGCACCCCGCCGCGCAAATCCAGCCCCAGATACATGGGCAGTGCGTTGATGGCCGTCAGCCAGTCTGGCGAACGAGACAGCAGGTTGAGCGCCACAATGTACGAGCCGCTGGTAGGATTTTCCGCCACATTGCTGCCTGCCTGCGCAGGCAGGTTGCCGCCATTCAGCCGCGTTTGCAGAAAATCGCGGGCGCGCAATTGCTGTTGCCCGTTGCTGAAACGGTATTTAATGGTGCCGCCACCCAGGGTTTGCTCGTACAGCACGGCTTCTGGTGCCAGATTGCGCTCGGCCAGGGCAGCCTGAAGCTGCTGGGCAAGTTCGGGGCTTAATTTAACCGTGGAACGGCCACTGGAAACCTGCACAGCAGGGGCTTCGCCATAAAAATTAGGCAATGTATAAAGCACCCCAAACACCAGCACCAGGCCGATCAGGATGTACTTCCACAAAGGGTAGCGGTTCATGGTAGGTGTGTGTTATTTGGATTCTTTGATGGTGTTGCGCGGCAAAACAGCCGTAACCGAGGCACGCTGCACGAGCATTTCTACGGGTTTTTCCTGGAGGTTGGCCATTTCAACAGTGAGATAGGTGTCGCCACATTTTGAGATTTTGCCCAAAAAACCGCCACTTACAATTACTTCATCGCCTTTTTGCAGATTTTCAACCATGGCTTTGTGCTCTTTCTGGCGTTTCATTTGAGGGCGGATAGCCATGAAATAAAAAACCACAAAAATCAGGATAAGCGGTAAAAAACTCATTAGACTGGCTTCTGGGCTGGAAGCTGCAGATTGTGCAAATGCCGGGGATATCACGGGGTTTACTCCTTGAAAAATGAATGGCTGGCGCCGAGTATACAACGCCTGAAGTACAATTTTCAGACCATGGGCATTCAGATGGGTTCCACTGCAAACTACACTGGTAATTAATTCTATTCAATTGGGTTGCTGATAACCATGACAGTACAAGAAGAGCAAGCAACACTGGGCGGCGGGTGCTTTTGGTGCCTGGAAGCCGTCTATAACCAGTTAAAGGGCATTTCGCTGTGTGAATCGGGCTACAGCGGCAGCCCCAACGCCGACCCTGCGCCCACCTATGAAAAAGTGTGTACGGGCCGCAGCGGCCACACCGAGGTGGTGCGCCTGCACTTTAACCCTGAAATTATTGGTTTTCGGAAAATTCTGGCGGTGCTGTTTGCCATTCACGACCCCACTACGCTGAACAAACAAGGCAACGACATCGGCCCCCCAATACCGTTCTGTGGTGTATTTTCACAACGAACAGCAAAAAGAAACGGCCCACACCTTTGTGGCAGATCTTGAAAAACGGCGTATTTTTGCCAACCCGGTGGTTACCGCCATAGAGCCACTGCACAATTACTTTCCGGCAGAAAAACAGCACCAGCGCTATTTCGAGAACAACCCCATGCAATCCTATTGCGCGTACGTGGTGGCACCCAAAATAGAAAAGGCGGAAGATTTGTTTGGGGATTTGTTTAAAAGGTAGGCAATCTGTACACACCAGGGAACTTCTGATCAACTCGCTGTGGCGCATATTGGATGACTCTTTCTGCCAGGGCGGCCAGACAACCATCGGGGCCGTGTATGGCGCGCCTTTCCAGTGCCGTGTTTCGCTGTTCTCCGGTTCAGTTCGGACATGGTATCCTTCGTTTTGAGTCAGTCTAAGATCGCGAACACGCTCTAAGGGGGTTACTTGTGTCCATTTCTTTGAAGCCTAATTTTTCAAGATATTCCGCTGAAATGTCGTGTTTCTCTGACGAGCAGGGTTTGCATGAATTGTCATCCAGGTGCATAGAATCTCTTAAGAGCCTGCCACCCGACATGCTGAGAGAGATAATAAACCATTTAAGCCTAAAAAATGCAGTCATTTTAGGAGCAGCCAACAAAGAATTGCACGGCCTGGTGTTAAGCCAGAAAAAGAGCACGGTAATCGCGGTGCTTCGAGAAATGCTTTGCCTTGATAATAAAAAAGCCAAATCCCGAGAAACCTGAGGAACCCCTGAACAAACCACCAACCCCAAGACAGCGAAGCAAAAAGCAACAAATTTCTTATTTCTGCACAGATTTTGTATCAAAAACAGCCCCTCAACCGGCTTTTTTCAGGCATGAAACCCCTCCAAA
>JAAURO010000118.1 GCA_012032215.1 Limnobacter sp. | reverse complement strand
GTACACAGCGGCAGCCAACGCCCAAGTGACCGTTTTTTTCAAGGAAAAAGGCAGCACAGAAATGCCACGGCGCAGGCAATCGGAGGCTTTCCAGACGGTGCGAAACACCATGCCGCGGTTTTCAAAACTGTAGTACAGGTAAAGCAGGAAAGGCGCACCGGGCTTGAGCAAACGGCCGCACGATTCGATACCTGCAGCGGTGTCTGGAATGTGATGAAGCACCCCGAGGCAATACCCAAAATCCTGGCTCTGCGGTTCAAGGCGTACATCGTCTACCGAGGCACAATGAAACGCCACGTTGGGCAAGTTTTTTAATTTGCGTTTGGTTACGTCCAGCGCCTGGCTGCTGGCGTCTATGCAGTTCAAGAAACCAACCTTGGGCGCCACAAGCCGGGCCCAGCGGCCACTGCCACACCCCATGTCGAAACCAACGGCATTGGGCGTCAGTCGGTCAAATGGAAAAATGGAGAAATATTGATTGAACGCACCCTGCATTTCCGCATCAGAAACACCTTCTTGATCGTACTCAGCCCATTCACAGCCAAAATCATCGACTACTTTTTATCTACGTTGGACATGACAATTGCTCCAGAAAAATTTGATCCGCCATTACCCGGTTTTCGATACAGCCATTTTTTACTTCTTGAGCCACCAGTTCCATGATTGCCTCAAAGGTGAACGCCATTTCAGGCGCTGTAATTAAATTGTGTGGGTGAAACCACATGTGTAAATAACGACCACCAACCCTGGCAGATTTCAGCAGGGATTTCCAGCGTGCAATGGTCATTGCAGGTGTTGCCAGTGCCCGTGCACCACGGGGCCAATTCAGAAAATCGCCGCCGGGATGCGCCACCATGGCGTGTTCTTTGGCCGGAAACTGGCAAGATGCCTGTGCCAGCACATTGAACTCTTTGCCCAGTTGGCACACACGCCGCCACAGCGCACCCCCCTGCTTTTGCCAAGGGGCTTTTCGGTAACTGGTAAAACCATGGGCCTGTAAAAGCGCCTGATGACCTACGCAATTGCGCGGGTAAATCACGGAAGTTGGCTTAAATCCTGCCACAGGGGCCAGAGTTTGTGCCAGTTGCAGCTCCAGCTCTATGGAACGCCGGGCCGTGTTTTCCCCCAACGACAGATGGGTGCCGCCATGCCAGGCCATTTCATGCCCTTGCCCGGCAAAAAGATGCCAAAACCGGTTGCCCAAAAAACCGTTCAGCGCCTGTGGAGTGCCTGCACGCAAAGGGCCTGATATCTGCTTGAACCAGGCTGGCTCGGCCTGCGTAATTTCTTCAATCAGGGGCCTGCTGGATTGAAGAGCTTCGAAAGAAGCCGCAAACGCCGATGTAAACGCCGCAGTGGCTTTCAGTCCATGGCGGGCCAACGTGGCCAGAATGCGATCGTAGGCCATGCCCAGGCTGTTCTGGTTAATGATGCCGCTTTGAATTAACGCCGGCTGGTCTGCCACACCCCACAAGCCCTCGCAATCCAGGGACAACACAAACACCGATTTTCTGTCGGGTTGCGCAGAGGTGGTGCCAGCCGGATGCGGCATGGAAGAAGTGGCAGAAGAAGGGGTGTTCACACAGTGTCCGAATCTGAGTAAGACACATACCAGTTTTTTCTGTCTGAAAGCACTGGCAAATACGTTGGGTTGAAACACCGGAACCCAAAGTGCAATTCGATGGGACGCAGTTTTTCCGGTAAAGGAAAAAACAGGTTTTTAAGATACCCGGCATAACTGCTGTGGTGGCTGAAACACCAGGCCAGAGCACAGTCGCAACCACTTTCAGAAAAACGCCGAACCACTGCCTTTAACAGGGTGTCGCGCACCTTGGGGCAAGCCGGGTTGTACACCAATTCCATGACGTAACCAATTTTCCCACCGTGCTTGTCTTCCATGCAAAACACACAGAGCCCCTGCAGCCCGGCTGCGTCAGACACCGTGGCAAACTGGTACTGTTTGTGCGGCACCTCGGTGTATCGGTCTTTCAGAAACGCCGGGGTACGGGCCACGCCTACCCGAAAAGTGCTGGCAAACCCTTCGCACAGTGTGTGCAAACGGGCCTGAGCAGGCAGGGTCTGTGAAAACTCCACCTGCCGCGACGCGCCAAACGCAGGCACTTTTACGTGGCGGGCAAGCGCCTTCAAAAAACGGTTTTTGAGAAAATAAGAAACCCGTATGGGACGCACCAGAAAGGGCACCGGGTCCAGAAACACCCAGCCCAAATACTTTTGAAAACCCTTGAACGAATTACCATTCGGAAAACCATACACCACCGGATAAGACTCACTTTCCAGATGCGCATAGTGGGCCAGGGCGGTTTTCTGAAACACGCCACGCCCCCTGCATGCGGTATCCACCATGGTGTCCAGAGACTGAAACCCGTGAACCTGCTGCCTGTCGATTTGCAGCTCGCAGGGCACCGCAGCATACATGCCACCCAGCTTGCCTTCGTGCTGGTAAAAGCAGGCCACTGCCGCACGGCCATTGCGCATGCGGTAAATGTGGTTGTTGTATGCGGCCGTTCTTGGAAAACCGTTGTTTTCAAATAGCCGGCGAATTTCTTCCACAGGGGCTGCGCTGTCAAGCGGTAGCAGCTCCAGCGGCTCAGCCTGCCCGTGTGTGGATTCAGTGGTGTTCAATGCATTCATTTTTGCCGTTGTGTGTGTAGGTTCTGTATTAGTGGGTTTCGCTCACAAGCCCATCCCAAATCTGATATACGGCCTGTCCGCTGTAGGGGGCCTTGTTAAAGCCTGCCGCTCCCTCCTGAAGACGGGCCAGCAACTCCGGCTCGGCGAGCACACGCCCAAGCGCTTTGGCCAAACATTCAGACATCTCTTGCCCTTGAGGCACATCTACCAACAAGCCATCTACCCCGTCGCGCACAACAGTTGCCACCCCCAAGCAATGCCTGAAAGAAACCACCGGCAAATTGCACATCAAGGCTTCTACAGCGACCAGACCAAAAGACTCGTAATTCGACGAAACCACCAACAGACTGGCTGCCAGATAATGCGGGCGAACCTGACGGCTTGCGCCATGGAACACCACCCGTTCTTGCAAACCAAGTTCTGTAGCGGCCCGCTCAAGCCGGGTGCGCAAAGGGCCATCGCCTACGAACTCCAGGGTCCAGTCTGAAAATTGTGGCGCAATCGCAGCAAAGGCCTGAAGCAGGCAAAGCTGGTTTTTTCTTCGCGCAACGTGCCCACACACAAAATGACAAGGCGCCGGCCTGCTGACTGCGCAGCAACGGACTCAACAAAAGCAGCCCCCACCGGATTGGGGGCCACTACTATTTTTTCTGCTCAGCCGCTGAATAGTAAGGCAACTGGGATTCCGAAGGCACCGTTTTTTTCCAGGCCAACCGACAGAAAAAAGTGTTAATCCAACCCTGCAACACCTTGCTTTTGTACAGGCCGTAATCGGCATGCTCACTGGCAATCACCCTGATTTTTAAACCCAGGCTGGCAATCAGGATAGGAATATAGGCCGAATGCATGAAAGCCACAACCACCTGCGGCCTTTCACGCCGAAGGTAGTCACGAATGCGAAACAGCAAGCGAACAAACTGTATCAAGCCCATAGAGCGATTGGGCCGAAGAATCGACAAAAAACTGACAGGCGTCTGCTCCAGATCGTAAAAAGGCCTGGCCTGCGTATCAAAAGCCAGCACCTGCACCTGTTTGCCACGGTGCCTCAAGGCATTCACCACCTGGGCAAAAACGCGTTCTGCGCCCCCGCCCTCGCCCGTGATAGCCCGTATGCAAAAAACCACTTTTTGTTTCATCTAATTCCTGTGCCACTTAAAATACAGGCCAATTGCAATCAGGCTGCCAATTCGGTGTTTTGAGCAGTTCCCGCCAGCAGACGGTGCAATTCCGCATAACTGCCCTCGCGTCCAGGGTTGATGGCATTCCAGGCCCGCACAAAACTGGCCTGCCGGAAAGCCGGATCCCGCAGCTTGCCCGCCAGCTCTGCCAGTTCCTTCGCAGTGCGGGCGCGCAAGGGATACTGCGCCAATGCCACACCCGGATCCATGCTTTGGTACACCAACAGCACAGGCAAAAGCCCCATGCTCAGCAAATCGATAACCACCGTAGACTGGGTAGAAATAACCAGTGCCTTGTTTTTGCCGCATCCTCAATGCCCAAGGCTTTGTCTACCTGCCGAAAACCCAGACTGCCCGCAAACGCCTGCAACTCCACCTTGCAGGTGTCTTCCAGGTTAAACAGCACGGGATGCGGCTTCCACTGTGCGGTATTTTCTGTGCGAAAGTATTCGGGCAAGGCCTCTTTCACCAAAGCCAGCACCGCCTTTTCATCCCGAATGCCATGTGCCTGAAAAGACAGGTTCATGGGGTGGGCATAATTGGTGGCAAGCAGCAGCCCGCCTTCTTGTGCAGCCATGGGTTGCAAAGCCGTTCTTCGCGCAGGGAAAAACGCGGTGTGGCTGTAGCCACCCAGTTGAGCATGCCACTGGGCATCGTGCCCAGTCTTAAAAAGCCCCAGCGAAGAAACACCGGTAAAGTTCAAGCCATCGCTCACACCATGCACCAGGTGCACAGTTTGTGTGCCGCTTTTTTGCATGGCCAGCTCCAGCAGCGAACAATCGGCAAGCCCCGTGTGCGCAAACACCACGGTAACAGGCGTGCGTGTCTGGCTTAACCACCACTGCGCGCTGGCATGCCCCCAAGCCATGCGGTAACAGGCGCCCACCCAATCGCGCACAGGCATCTGCACACCAAATGCCTTGACACCACGCACCAAAACCCGACCTGCCGCCCATGTAGCGGGCACCGCACGAATTGCTGCACCCAGAGTAATGGGCCTTACCAGCCTGAAGCGGTTGTGCTGCAAAAGCTCTTGAAACACCAACCTGATTTGTGCGAGACGTGCTTTGGGCCGCCCCACCACCAATAGATCGGGGGCAGCCAAGGCCTCTTGCCCTGCACTGCGCAACACACGCAACAAAGGCAAAGTGCGATTGGCACGCTCGCCTTGCAAGGCAAACGCCATGTTGCCAGTCAGGGATTTGTTGTCGCGCTCTTGCACACTGGCCTTGCACAAATCAGCAAACAACCAGACCTGTGCCGCCAGCACACCACCCAGTGCCCCCAAGCCAGATGCCAGGGCATTGAACAGACCGGCCCACGCAGATTTACCAAAATGCCGGTACTGGCTGGCAAGCAAACCCAACACATGGCGACAATTGCGTTTACTCATGCTTAAACACAGCACACCTGCAGAGCGAGTACGTGGATTTTCTTCAAACCAGGCATTGATTAAACTGGCCGCTCCGTAAACCACCTCGCCATTGCCCAGCAATTGCTTAAGCGCCTCCATGGCGTACACCGATTTGGGCTCGGGCAAACGCGCAAATTGCTCGCGCACCAAAATACGCCCCACGGTTTGCGCCTCGGAAAGATCCACATGGCGCTCTACAGTAAGTGGCTGCATCTTGCTGTGCGGTTGGGTGTGCCGCACAACCAAACGGTTGTGTTGCACATGAAACTTTAAACAAACCATAGACATTGCATACACCTCAAGACAGGCGGTAACCCACCACACTGGTATCAAACCGCAGTTTGACCAAGCAATACACCCACAGTGCTGTTTTAATCACGCAAAATGAGGCAAAAGCCCCCACTGCCGCACCTAGCACACCCAATTCAAGCACCAGAAAAGGCGTTAACACCAGATTGGCAGCCAGACCAACCGCCGTAATCCACAAAATGACCCTGGATTTACCGGTGGTAATCAACAGCGAACCGGGCATGCCGAGCAAAGCATTGACCACCTGTGCAGCCAATAAAAAACCCAGCGCCGGGTAGTGAATCGTGTACTGCTTGCCAAACACACTAAACAGGTACTCGCCGCCGCCCAGCAAAAAAAACACCGGCAGCACCGCAGAACCAAACAAGGAAAGCCGGGCCAAAAAAGGGCTGTCACCACTTTCATAAAGCGCCCTGCGTGGTTTTGCTTTTGGAAAACCGCTCCACCGCCAGATAATTAAGCGACACATACAACAAACCACTAAACGTAGCAACCTGCACCAGCACTTTGTAGTTGC
>JAAURO010000117.1 GCA_012032215.1 Limnobacter sp. | reverse complement strand
CCCTGAAGCGGCGCATGGTTTGTTCGGTAATACGCAGCAAATCGACTGGGGGGCTTGTCTGCTTCGTGCTGCAACTCCACCGCACCTGCCAACACGGCACCGCAATCGGGCAGCAGGCGGGCAATACTTAAAGCGGTCATGGATTTGCCGCAGCCCGATTCGCCGACCAGCGCAAAGGTTTGCCCGCGCTCCAGTGCCAACGACAAATCGTCGATGGACTTGCACCCAGCCTGCTTCGGAGGCCAGCCAGGTGGTGAGTCCTTGCACGTGCAACAGGGTCATGGCTGGTGGTTCCTCATACAGTTTCAGGCCCGCAATTGCGATTGTTTCAGCTGGCGGGCACGTGGGTCGAAGGCATCGCGCACGGCATCGGCAAACAGGTTGGCGGCCAATACCAGCGCCAGCATAAACACGAAGGCTGCCACCAGGCTCCACCACACCAAAGGCTCGCGGCTTAATTCCAGACGTGCGGCGTTTATCATGGTGCCGTAGCTAAAGGTGGAGGGGTCTACCCCAACCCCCACGTAACTGAGCACAGCTTCGGCAAGCACCAGGCCAGAAAAATCCATTACCAGGGCAATAAGCACCAGGTGCATGAGGTTGGGCAACAAGTGGCGCACCAGAATACCCCAGCTGCCTACGCCGCTGGCGCGGGCGGCCAGCACGTAATCGAGTTCGCGCATTTTTAGCACTTCGCCGCGCATAAGCCTGGCAAGGCCCGTCCAGGTGGTAAGGCCCAAAATGGCGCACAAAAAGAACAAACGCAAATCGGCTTTTTCCACACCCGAGGCAAAAGCCTGCGGATTGGCTTCCAGTGCCACTTGCAGCATCAGCACTGTGGCGGCAATCAACAAAACAGAAGGTATGGAGTTCAAAGTGGTGTAAATGTATTGAATAACATCATCTACCCATCCGCCAAAATAACCCGCTGCCAGCCCAAGCCCAATGCCCGCAGGCAGGGTAAGCAAAGTGGTTAGCAGGCCAATAACCAAGGCCGTACGCAAACTTTTCAGCGCGGTGTACAGCACATCTACGCCTACTTTGTCAGTGCCTAGCACATGGTAGGCCTCTGCCCACTGCGCCACCACACCGCCGATTACAAACAGCACCAGAGTGGTCCAAACCGCTGCATTCTGGGCAGGCCCTGCGCAAAACACGTGCACCCGCACCTGTTGCCCCGGGCTGGCTGCCTGCAAGGCTGCACGCTTGCACACCCACACCACAATCAGCAACAAAGCCCAGCACAAGGC
This sequence comes from Limnobacter sp., assembly GCA_012032215.1. GTDB lineage: Bacteria > Pseudomonadota > Gammaproteobacteria > Burkholderiales > Burkholderiaceae_B > Limnobacter. The sequence goes on along the minus strand of JAAURO010000117.1, from coordinate 4,851 downwards.
ACCCCACAGCATGCCTTTGTAGGCACGTTGGGCCACATCTGCCGCCCGTTGTGATTCGTGCTGAAGGTGCGCTCCGCCGTATTTCAGGCGCGCGTAGGTACGCACCGGGCCGCTGGGGGTTTCAAGCGTGGTTTTGCTGAGTTCAAACAGCGCCAGGGGGGCAGAATACGAGGTTTCACGCTGGTAAGCCAAGGGGCCAAGGGCCAAATCGAGTGCCGAAACCACAGGCGTGTTGTAGCGGGCCTGATCTTGGGTGCTCACATTAAAATGCACGCTGTCGAGCAGGGCCACGGTTGCAGCAAAGGCAATCAGCACGGCGCTACCCGTTGCAATGCGGCTTTGAAATACCAGCCGCCAGTTTCGCCGCGCGGGGGGTTGCGCCACACGTGCGCCGCGTACCACACCACACCAAGCACCAGCAGCCATAGCAGCCAGTCGGTTAGCAGTAAAACAGGTGTCATGCCCCGCCCCTCATGAAAGCCGAACCCGCGGGTCGGCAAGGGTGTAAGCCACATCGGTAAGAATCAGGCCAACAAGGTACAACACAGAACCAATAAACACCATGGCGCGCACCACCGAAAAATCCTGCGACTGAATGGCCTCTAAAGTGTAGCTGCCCAAGCCCGGTATGCCAAAAACGATTCTGCAATGAGTGAGCCCATAAACAGCAAGGGCATAACAGCGACTGACCCGGTAAGAATGGGAATCAGACCATTGCGCAGCACGTGCCTGCCCAGCACCTGTGCCTCGGAAAGCCCCTTGGCACGCGCCGTGCGCACGTAGTCTTTGTTGATTTCTTCCAGAAAAATGGTGCGGTACCAGCGCGTGCCTGCGCCCAATCCACTGACCACACCGATGAGCACAGGCAGCAGCAAAAACCGCCAGGCCTCCCCACCCGATACATAGCCGGAAACAGGCACCAGATTCAGGCTTTTGGAAAAAGATATTGCCCGCCAATAATATAAAACAGGCCGGAAACCGACATGGCCAACACGCACAGCACCAGCCCGGTTAAATCCAGATACGTGCCCCTGAAAAACACCAGTATCAGTGCGCACACAGTATTTAAAAACAGGCCCAGAACAAACACGGGCAAGGCCAAGGCCAGGCTGGGGCCCGCGCGATGGGTAATTTCAGAGGCAATGTTGCGCCCGTCGTCCGCGCGACCAAATTCGCCTGCAAACATGGGCACAGATTTTTGAAAAAACACGGTGCGGGTAAAATGGGCCGCCCCCAATTCCTGCGCATTGTAGAGCAAGGGCAAATCGTAACCGCGTTCTTTTTTCCATTGCTCAACAGCTTCCTGGGTTACACGCTTGCCACCCAAGGCCAGGCGCGCCATGTCGTCGGGCGAGTTCACCTGAAAAAACAGCACAAAGGTAATCAGGTTGACGCCCACCAAAATAAGCAGGCCATACAACACACGCCTTATCAGGTAAGCAGTCATGGTGTTTTTCCTGACGTTTCAGGTAGTGCGGCAGATAAATCTTCGCGCACGCCTTTGGCCTGTTCGCGCCGTTTGTACGAGGCCCACGCAGGCCACATAAACAGCCCCACCAGCAACACAAGCAAAGGCACGGGCCACCACACGGGCTGGTTCCAGGCCTGGCGCGATTGCTTGCGCTGCCCGGTGTTTATTTTCTGGTATTTGATGTTGTTGCGTATCAGGGTGTCGGGGCTTACATTGCCCAACCACTCGTGTATCAGCCCAAACTGCTTGGGATAAAAAGCAAACAGCCAGGGCACATCCTGCTGAACAAGGTCGGTCATTTGCACAATCAGACTCGCTCGCTCGGGGCTGTTGGGCATGCTTTTTACGCGCTCGAACAAACGATCGTAATCAGGATTGCTGTAATTGGAGGCGTTTTCGCCAGCCGTTTTTGCGCGCGAATTGGGCCCGTACAGCAAAAACAGAAAGTTTTCCGGGTCGGGGTAATCGGCATTCCAGCCCAGGAAAAACAACTGTGAATTGCCTTTGCGCATTTTTTCCTGAAACCGGTTCCAGTCGGTGGAGCGAATTTCCAGTTGAATATTCAGTTTGGAAAACTGCTTGCGGTACCAATCGAACCGGGCCTTGTCGCCCGGACCACCGCCCCGGTGGTATCCAGTGCCAGCACCAGGGGCTTGCCCGTGGCAGGGTTGGTGCCATTCGGATAACCCGCCTGCGCAAGCAAAGCACGGGCTTCTGCCAGCGGTTTGCGCACGGGCTTGCCTTGTTCGATGTTGTACACCTGGGTGTTCCAGCCTGCTTCGCCTTCTTCATAGCCAAACAAACCCGGCACCACAGGGCCGTGGGCGGGCACCGCACGCCCATTGGTAAATATCTGCGAGTACTCTTCCCAATCCACCGCAATGGCAATGGCCTGGCGCAAAAAACGGTTCCGCTGCGCCTGCGCAGGGTCGGCAGACCCACCCACCTGGGCATCCAGCCAGTTAAAGCCGAGGTAATACAAACTGGTGGCCAGTGCGCTTTCCAGACGAATGCCCTTTTGCTCCATTTCCGGGGTTAGCGCGGTGTCCCCATCGCGTGCGGTTTTAATAGCCTGGTCGTAGGTGTCCGAGCTAACACCCGAGCTGTCGTAATAGCCTTGCAAAAACTTGTTCCAGTAGGGTATGGCCTCTTTTTCGCGGGTAAACACCACGCGATCAATAAAGGGAATGGGTTTTCCGGCATCGGCCAGTAGGCCGTTTTCAAAATCGTGTGCCATGCCTGCACTGGGGTACACTTCGCCCCTGAAATTCGGGTTGCGGCTTAACACCATTTTGCTGTTGGGATCGTTTTCAGACAGGTAGTAAGGGCCGGTGCCCACAGGCCACCAATCCAGCGACACATTGTTGTCCTGCAAGCCGGGCTGGCTGTAAAAACGGTCGGCTTCCCACGGAATGGGCGCAAAAAAGGGCATGGCCAGCCAGTACACAAATTGTGGGTATTTGCCCTTTATACGCAGTTCCAGGGTGTAATCGTTGAGCGCCTTGGCACCTTCCAGCGGGTACGCGCGTAAATCCTGCCAGGGCAAGTCGGCCGCGCCTGCAGCACCCAAACCGCCTGCTTTAAAAGCCTTGCCGCTTTGTTGCAGGGCTGTTCTGGCGGCCTCGTCTTCGGCCTGCAATTGGTGCGACAATTCTTTCAGCCCCACAATGTATTCTGCCATGTGCCCAAAAATGGGCGACACAATGCGCGAACTGGCCAGCCGCTTGATTTCGTACACGTAGTCGTCAGCCACCAGTTCACGCGTACCTGTTTCCTGAAAATCAAAAGGGCTGGTAAATTCAGCAGCCTGTTCGCCCAGCTTGTGGTACAACCAATCGCCAGTCACGCTACGTGCAAAAGCCGGGTGGGGCTGGTACAAAACGCCTCTTTTAATACCAATCGTGTAGACCGATTGTGCCACCTGTTCAGCGGGTGTTTCAGGCGGCAATTCTTTGCCCTCGGCATCGAAATACCTGGGCTCCGGCATAGCCTGCGCGGTAAGCGGAACCAGTTCATAAGGGCGCTTCAGGTAATGGTATTGAAAAAGTGGTTCGTAAATCTGGTAGGTAAAATCGGCTTCATCAGAGGTATACGATTGCGCAGGATCCAGATGCTTGGGCCTGTCCGTGAACGCAGTGTAAAGCGTTTGACCAGTCAGCCCCTCAGAATCGGCCTCAGAATACGGATTATTGGGCACACCGTTGCTGCACGCCTGCAAAGCTGCGCACACAAGAAGCACTGCCGCTGCGTACATGTTCAAGTTGGAAGCACTCCGGTTAAGAAATTCCAGTTTAACCACGCCACTGGCGTGCAGGCCCCGTGTCTGCGTGAATCCAGCCACCTTTTGCACCTACACGAAAGTAAAAACCCACACCCCCGGCCTGAAACCCCTGCACCAACTGCCCCAGAATTTGCGGGTGCAGGCCATTTAAGCAGAAATCTGCTGCCTGCCCCCGCAGATGCAACGAATTTCTGGCTGCTGGCAAACCCTGCTCGATGAGGCGGGAATTGGTTTCTGGGCTGCGGTAGCCCGAGGTAATTTCTACAGGTGCTTCAAAACCATACCGGCGCACAAAAGCTTGCGCAGCCCACAAGGTGTCTATAAGCTGGGTGTCCATGCGGAAAATCCGGTTTGCCTGAACGTCCCGAAGCAATTCGCACACCTGCTCGTAGGCGTTTAGGTTAAGATCACCGTCTTTCCAGTAAGTAATTTTCAGCTTTTCGCCCGATTGCGGCCTGACTAAATTCAGGGTGCGCGGCTGCAGCCAAAAGGTTAAATCCAGCAAATCCGGATCAAACAAATCGGGCGGTGGCAGCATACTGGTGGCCGCCTGCGCAGCGGGGCCAAGTAACGCCCCTGCGCTGCCAACCAAAGCAAGCGTGCTGGCATGGCACAAAAAATTGCGCCTGCTGCCAGGCTGAACACAAGGCCCCACCTCAGTGGGTTTCTCGGTGGGTTTTTTGCTAAACAGTTTCATGGTGCAACAAGTTAAGAATTCACTTTAAGTTAGCATATAAGGTCTCTGAAAAGAAGTCACTCAAATTCATGTCAAAAAGTAGCCTCAATCCCACACTCCAAGCCCGCCCGGTTCGCACCCGGTTTGCACCCAGCCCCACCGGCTATCTTCACCTCGGTGGCGCCAGAACAGCCCTGTACAGCTGGGCCTGGGCACGCCACCACGGTGGGCAGTTTGTGCTTCGCGTGGAAGACACCGATCTGGAACGATCCACACCAGAAGCCGTGCAAGCCATACTCGATGGCATGCACTGGCTAAAACTCGATTACGACGAAGGCCCTTACTTCCAGACCCAGCGCACCGCGCACTATCAGGCCAAGCTGCAACAATTGCTGGAATCCGGCCATGCCTACCCCTGCTACT
>JAAURO010000116.1 GCA_012032215.1 Limnobacter sp. | reverse complement strand
GCCTGTCGAGGTTGTAGCTGGTGTGTTGCAGGCTGGCTGCCGTAGTGAGCTGATAAGCCGGGCGCACAATGGGCATTTCGGCGCGAAGGTTGGCAGTGGCCCGGCCACCTTCCACCAGCGTGGGGTTTGCAAAATCGGTGTACGACGCGCTGGCTTTGACGTACATCGGCCCGTACCAGACGGGATAGGCCGACAGATTCACTTCCGGCAGTCGATCGTAGGGTTGCGCAATCACATCGTTGGCAAGCTGCAAGGTTTGGTAGCGCACCACCCGAGAAGTGGCCTGCCAACCGTTGCCTTGGTATTTCACACTGCCGCTGCGTTCAAGAATACGCTGTGAAGCCACCGCCTGTGACCGCGAAAAATCCACAAAATACTGATCATCGGATACCTTGTTGACGTTGAGGTCGGCGGTGATGTGGTCGCGACTGTAGACGTGATCGAAATTTAAGGCGTAGCGATCGGTGTTTGTTTTTTGATCGGAAGGGAGGTAATCCAGTTTCAGGCTGCCCTGATTGACCTGGCCCAGGTAGCGGGTGTCGGTGCCCAACTGAAACCCACGGCTGGATATGACCCGCGGGTAAAGCGTGACATCGCGGTTGGGCGCAATATTCCAGTAGTAGGGCAGGGTAAATTCTGTGCCGCCCCGGTTGCTGCTGCCAATCGAGGGTGCCAGAAAACCGCTTTTGCGGCGGTCTGTGGTGGGAAACGACAAATAAGGCGTGGCCAGTATGGGCACGTTCTGAAAAACAATTCTGGCATTTTTGGCGCGGCCTGTTTCTGCGCTTTGGTCGAGTTCCAGTTCGTCGGCCTGCACGTACCAATCGGCCTGTTTGGCGGCGCGTGGGTTGGGTACTTCGCACACCGTGTAGTTGGGGTTTTCCAGGGTCAGGGTGTCTACGCCATCGAAGGTCAGTTTGTCGGCGCTGCCCTTGCCACCGATGTCGGTGAGTTCGTAGGCCGGGTCTTCAATAAAACCTACTCTGGAACCCACTTTCACGGTGCCGCTGGGGCCGGAAATGCGCAAGCCCGGTTGTTCAATGACGAGGTTGCCTTCGGCCCGGGCGCTGTCGGTAATTGGCGAATAGCGTATGCGATCGCCCGTAAGCGTAAGGTTTTTTTGCTGAATTTCAACATTCCCTTCCAGAAGGGTGTCTTCGTCGCTGTTGCTAAAAAGTTTGTCGGCGCTGAGGTAGGTGGCTTCTTCGTTGTCGCCTGCGTGGCTGCCCCCCAACAGCGTGGAATCTATGCTTAATTCCAGCGCACCGCTTTTGGCTGCAGTTTGCTGGGCGTGTGCCGGAACACTGCTGGCCAGTTCTGCCAGGCAAATGGCCAGCAAAACACCCATGCGGGTGCGCGGGAAATGGGGCAAGGGCTGCGTACGCTGCATGGAGGAGGGGTAGGAGGTAGTAACCAATCTGTTTATTTGAGTGAATGCGATTGCCCAAGACTAATTTAACTGGGGCCTGCACTATTATAGGCAGCCTGGACCATTGCTACACGGAACGAAGAACAGATGAGCACTTTGCGTGAACAAAACATGCACTCCTGGCTGAGATCGCTTGCCGAGTTTGAATTAAATCTTTCCACCCTGAAAGCGGCTTCCAGCGATGCCAGCTTCAGGCGGTACTTTCGCGTCAATGGCGTAAAAAGCGCAGCCACTGGGCAGGGCCAACAGGCAAACGCCTGCCACCTATGTGGTAATGGATGCACCGCCTCCCCAGGAAGATGTCCGCCCGTTTATCGGCACCACCACCCGGCTGCGCAAGGCAGGGGTACACGCACCAGAAATTCTGGCAGAAAACCCCACCGAAGGTTTTTTGCTGCTTGAAGATTTGGGCGACCTGACCGTGCTTGCCGCGTTGCAGAACGGCAGCCTTGCACCCGATGTGGTGTACCGCCAGGCGCTTGCCTTGCTGGCGCGCATGCAGGCAGAGGTGTCCACCGAGGGCCTGCCTGCCTACCGTGCAGAAAAGCTGCGCCAGGAAATGGATTTATTCGATGAATGGTTTGTGGTGTACCACTGCAAAACAGAACTTACCGATCAAGAGAAAGGCTGGCTGGGCAATATCAAAGCCCTGCTCATACAAAGCGCACTGGCCGAAGGCCAGGTGTTTGTGCACCGCGATTACCACAGCCGCAACCTCATGGTGGCCGGAGTGCAAAGCACACAGCCCGATTTGCCGCTTGTTGATTTTGGCGTAATAGACCACCAGGATGCCGTGCTGGGCCCCATTTCTTACGATGTGGTGAGCCTGCTGCGCGATGCCTACGTAGAGTGGCCTGAAGAAGAAACCCTGGATTGGGCCATCCGTTTTTGGGAACAGGCAAAGGCCGCAGGTGTGCCCGTGCCCACCGACCCCACCGAGTTTTATCGGCAGATAGATTACATGGGGTTGCAGCGCCATCTTAAGGTTCTAGGTATTTTTGCACGTCTGAATTACCGCGATGGCAAGTCGCAATACCTGAAAGATTTAAAACTGGTCACCGCCTATGTGCGCATTACCGCTGGGCGCTATGCGGTTTTTAAACCGCTTTTGTCCATTCTGGATCGTTTGGAAAACCGCCAGGCCACAGTAGGGTACACTTTTTAACATGCATGCCATGATTCTAGCCGCTGGTCGCGGCGCCAGAATGCGCCCCCTGACCGACCACACCCCCAAGCCTCTGCTAAAAGTGGCAGGCAAGCCGCTTATTGTCTGGCACCTGGAAGCCCTGGCACAGGCAGGTGTTCAGCACGTGGTGATTAACCACGCCTGGCTTGGCGAACAACTGGAAGCCGCCTTGGGCAATGGCGCGCAATGGGGCTTGCGCATTCAGTATTCTGCCGAGGGCACCGCCCTGGAAACTGCCGGAGGCATTCGCAAAGCGTTGCCTCTTTTGGGCAGCAATCCTTTTGTGGTTATTAATGGCGATGTAGTTTTGCAACTACCCCCTGCAGAAATTGTTGCAGCAGGCCAGGCACATGCAAGGCCAAAACACCCAAGCCCATTTGGTGCTGGTGCCCAACCCCTCCCAACACCCGAATGGCGATTTTTCGCTTCAGCCCGCAGGCTTGGTCAATGGTTCTGCAAATGGCGCAGCAAACCATGCAGAAAGCGGGTGTGCCAACGCCTGCGTGACCGAGCGTTCAGGCACTGCCTTTACCTTCTCGGGCATTGGGGCCTATCATCCAGGCCTGTTTGAACACCTTGAAGTGGGGCAATCTGCGCAGCTGGTCACACTGCTGCGCCAGGCCATCGCACAACACCGGGTAACGGGTGAAATTTTTGAAGGGCAGTGGCATGATGTAGGAACACCCGAGCGTTTGGAAGCACTGAACGCCCAATTGCAAGCCTGCTGATTGTTGAACCAATGCGTTGAGCCGATGACCCACTATCCTACTTTGCCACTCGCCGTTTACGCCAAACGCCGCAAACAACTGGCCCGCAGCATGCTAGCACAAGGCGGGGGCGTGGCTTTGCTGTATGCAGGGCCAGAAATCATGCGCAACCGCGATGCCGATTACCCGTTTCGCACCGACAGCTATTTTTACTACCTCACTGGTTTCCCGGAACCCGAAGCCTGCCTGGCACTGGTGGCAGACGCCGCCAGCCGCAAAGTGCGTTCGGTGCTTTTTTGCCGGGAAAAAGATCCCGAACGCGAAATCTGGGAGGGTTTTCGGTTTGGCCCCGAGGCAGCCTGCCAAGCCTTTGGCATGGACGAAGCACAGCCTGAAACCGAACTGGAAACCCGGCTGGAAACCCTGCTTGCCAATCAGCACCAGGTGTATGTACTGCTGGGCCAAAGCCACAGCATGGAAGAACAAGCCCTGAGCGTGCTTGCCACCCTGCGCGGCAAAGCCCGGCATGGCATTAACGCCCCACAAGGCTTGGCCGATGCCAGCCATCTGCTGGACGACATGCGCCTTTTTAAAGGCCGGGAAGAAATTCGACTCATGAAACGCGCTGCCAGCATTTCTGCCCAAGCCCACCAGGCTGCCATGCAGGCCACACGCCCCGGGTGCTTTGAATACGAAATTGAAGCCGAGCTGCTCTACCACTTCCGCAAAAACGGCTCGGAATTTCCGGCCTATGGGTCTATTGTGGCCTCGGGCGCCAATGCCTGCGTGCTGCATTACCGCGCCAACAACGCCCGCCTGCAGGCTGGTGACCTGTTGCTTATCGATGCTGGCTGCGAACTGGACTGCTACGCCTCCGACATTACCCGCACCTTTCCGGTGAGTGGGTGTTTTTCTGCGCCCCAGCAAGCCGTGTACGAAGTGGTGCTTGCCGCACAGCACGCAGCCATAAAAGCCACACGGCCCGGCAAGCGTTTTAACCAGGTGCACGATGCAGCGGTTAAAGTGCTGGTGCAAGGGCTTATCGATTTAAAAATTCTGAAAGGCAGCGTGTCGGGCAATCTGGAAAGCGGCAAATACCGCAATTTTTACATGCACCGCACCAGCCACTGGCTGGGCATGGACGTGCACGACTGCGGCAGTTACCGCAACCCCCATGCCAAACCCGGCGAAACGGGCCCTAAAACCTCACGCACCCTGGAACCGGGCATGGTGCTTACCATAGAACCCGGGCTGTATATCGGCCCAGCCAAAGAGGTGCCCGCCAAGTACCACAACATCGGCATTCGCATAGAAGACGATGCACTGGTTACAGCCCACGGCTGCGAGGTATACACCGAAGCCGCGCCCAAACAGGTAGACGACATTCACCACCTCATGAAAGCACCATGACAGCATTGGCCCCCCAGGCAGACTTCGACATAGCCATTGTGGGCGGCGGGCCTGTGGGCCTTGCCTGCGCTGGCTGGTTGGCCAGCCACTGGGGCAAGCACGCCCACCGCATTGCGGTGTTCGACGCCAAACCGCTGGAACAGGCCACCCAGGATTCCCGCGTGCTTGCACTAAGCCACGCCACCCGGTTGCGCCTTGAAGGCCTGGGGTTTCCGCAACAGGCCACGCCTATTCACCACATTCATGTGTCGGAACAAGGGTGTTTTGGTCAAGTGCGCATGAGCCACACCGAACTGGGGCTGCCCGCACTCGGCTGGACAGTGCGCTACGGCGACTTGGTGCAAACCCTTGCCCACGCCGTTCAAAAAAAAGGAGTCACCTTTTTCAGGCCCGCACACGTGCAGCCCGCCAATGGCCAGCAGGGCCAGTTTGTACCACCCCCAGAAACGCTGTGCCTGCGCGATGGCAGCCAATACACCACAGGCCTGCGCATAGATGCCGAAGGCGGCCAGTTTGGCCACAGCGCACAGCGCGACCACAGCACCGACTACCAGCAATGGGCGCTGGTGGCAGAAATAGACGCCCATCTGGAAACCGCATTCAACCATGCCGGGCAAACCGTGGCATTCGAGCGTTTCACCGACCAGGGCCCCTTGGCCTTGTTGCCGATTGCCAACCCAGCGACGGCTTCGGGCCGTGCTGCGTATTCGCTGGTGTGGTGTGCATCGCAACAGGAAGTAGAGCGCCGCTTGCAAGCACCAGAAAGTGGTTTTGTACAAGAGCTGCAACGCCGCTTTGGCAGACGGGTCGGCTTTGCCCGCGTGCGCAACCGATTGGCTTTTCCGCTGGGCATGAACTGGCGTTCGCAACTGGTAGAAGGCAAGCAGGTACGCATTGGCAACGCCGCACAAATTTTGCACCCTGTTGCAGGCCAAGGCCTGAACCTGGGGCTGCGTGATGCCTGGGCGCTTAGCCGCTTGCTGGCACCCCCCCACAACCTGCAGCAGGCCCTGCATCAATTTCAGCAGGAACGCCACTCAGACAGGCAAGCCGTACTCAAAGCAACCGACTGGATGGTGCGCGGTTTTGGCCAAAGCAACCCCTTGGTGGCGCTGGGCAGGCAAGCGGGTTTAAACGCCATGGAATACACGCCTTTTTTGCGCCAGCAATTTGCGCAATTCATGCTGTTTGGCTGGCAGGGGTAGCGCGCTTGGCTTATGCTTGCCCTGAGTACTCGCCATGCTTGCCGAAGCCTTGCTGCCCCAAGGCTTGCTGGCGCGCGCGCGCCAGCGCATCGGCAAATTGTCTGCCGAACTGGAAGTGGATTTAACCGCGCTGGGGTTTCCCAAAGCTGCAGGCTTGGGAATGGGC
>JAAURO010000115.1 GCA_012032215.1 Limnobacter sp. | reverse complement strand
GAACGATGTGGAAGAGCAATACTCCTCTCGCATTCAGAAAACTTCGCAAGCCTGTAAGCACCTGTTCTTTGCTGAGCAACTGGGCCAATATCTTGAGGCGGTGGCCAAGGCTGTGCAAAGGCAGGAACCCACACCTGGGGCTCAGAAAAAACAGGCGAACTGTTTGTTGCTGACCGAAGGTCACGCCATGGCACTCCACGTAGAGCTCAAAACAAAATCGGGTGTGGATTATTTTGCGGTCAAACTGTACGACCCCAATCTCACGAACAATTACACCCGCGTAGAAAGTTTTACTGCAAAAGGGTTGCGTAAGCTGACCTTCGAAACAATGATGCCTTGCCTACACTTTGCTGCTGTTTATTCAAAGGGAAACGCTAAGTTGTCCATGGTGGCGGTTTGTCTGGATGAGCAACTGGAACCTCAGATGAGCAGGCCCACGGTTTGCGAAAGTCCAGTTGAAATGTATAACACTTTGCGCTGTGGCGTTTACACCCAGCTTGCACTGTTTTTAAAGCACATTTTTCGCGATTCGAATGATTTAACTAACGACCCCCAAACCCAGCTGCTGGCTGCAGAACGGGCAGACGGCACGCCTGGGCTATATATGGCTGTGCAAGAGGGGCACACGGAAACGGTTGTTCGCTTCGCCCAAGCCATACTGGACTCGAACCGTAGTGAAAAAACCAAAGCCGAGCTGTTGTCTGCAAGAAACGCAAACGGCACATCTGGGCTTACCACAGCCTTGGAAGATGGGCACACGGAAACTGTTGAGCGCTTTACCCAAACCATACTGAACTCGAACCTGAGCAAAGAAACCCAAGACCATCTGTTGGCCGCAAAACTGGCGGAAGGCACCTTTTAAATCGCCCCGAGTTAACAGAAGGCCAGATTTCGGAGCGACTCAGAACCGAGTTGGCAGCAATACGTTTGCTTTGCTCAACGTATGATGAAAACGCAGGTTCAGGGAAAGGGTATTTTTTCAATCTACACAAGAAGGAAAATGGCTATGAGGCTCTTTTTGTCTTTGTTGTTCGTTGCACTCACATGGCAGGCCAATCACACAGCTTTTGCCTCGCCACCGTATTCTATTCAGGTTTCTTCGGTAAACGCAGCTGAAAACTGTTCCTTGACAGTGGTCGGCAATGTAGTGGGCAGCGCGGTAACTCTCGAATTTGTACCGGAATTTGGTGAGGTGGTTCGATTGGTCACCAACCAGTTACCCACCGATGGCCGCTTTGAATGGAGCGGGCCTATCCCCAACTATTCCGCCATTCCCGCAAACGCCAAGGTACGCGCATACACCAACCGTCTTATTCATGTTGACGCTACGGTGCCTGCCTGCACACCCCCTCATGCAGTGTCTCTCGCCCCCGACACCAGCAACACTTGCCACCAACTGTGGTCGCTGAATGGCACAAACTACGGTGAAAACAGTGGTAGCTGTGTGTCGATGAACAGCATTGACCAAGCGGCAGCATTCCAGGCCACCAAAGCTTTCTGCCAGGCACAGGGCTTGTCCTGGTTCGACTTCAACGCCACTGGTGCCAGTTTTTCCTCATCAAGCCTGGTGGCAACATGCCGCCGTGCACCGTTGCCCGGTGACACCTACTACAACGACAACTTCAACACGTTCATGAACGCCGTCATGAACAGGCCTTCCTTGTTTGCCCAATTCAAGGTAGCAACCCAGGCGCAGCAAATTGTAAATCTGGCAGTAACAAACGGCTACACCCTGTCTGTTGCGGACATTACTTTTCCAGCACCAACCTTGCCGCCAGATAGGCATTTTTACCCCCAATCGGCATGTGGTATTGCAGGAGATAAACCGTGCGAGGTCACGGTATGCGACAGCACGTTAACAGTGTATTTTCCATTCAATTTTTTGCTGCATACCGGAATACACCACGTGCACCGCAGAGCATACGGCAAAAACATGTTACGGCAACACATCGCCTGACAATTTTGGTCATTGCGCACCCGCCAACGCTACGCTTCAAGAGGTTGTTTCGGAAGGTTGTCGCGATACCACTGAAATTGATACGGCTTACAATGCCCTAAAAAGCAATGCACAGATTGGTTCTCTTACTGTCGAAGCACTCAATACCTTTTTACCCTCAGCAAGATCAGGCTGGGTTACCACTTTAGATGTTACAAACTCCAAAACCTGTGCATTTCGTGCCGTAGCCAGTGCTAAAGAAGTAAAGTCATTGCAAAATGGCTACACCATTTCGAAGGCGCAGGTAAAAGTTAACGGATACAACGGAAATAGCACGGATATACAGGAGTTCTGGCAAAAAAACGGGCCTGAAATATCGCCTTCAAACATGCGTTCCCAAACCGCACTGGCTTTACAAATACTGGCTTTGCAAAGCAGTGCGAAACCACTGAGCCAGTATTCTTCCGTGGCTTTGGACTATCAAACCGCCAAATCCTTTGGTGGTGATGTGTATGGTTTCTATTTAAACCCAAGCTCTCCTGTGCTTGGTTTGCAAAGCTGCCAATTGCAAGGAGAAAAGCAATACCAGGTTCCCTCGGGAACGCCCATTACCGCGCTTCACAGAAACATCAATGGCAAGGGCTGGGAAAAATATATTTCCAGCAGCAAAACATGGGTAAAACAAAGCAAATCAAACTCGGAGTTCTTGCAGACCTGTCTGGGTAATTAGCGGTTCAAACCGACAAAATGGAAAATACTGAACGCTGATTCACCCTCTTGGGGTGGGCTTATTACGGGCAAGCAGCCCTTGTTGTGACAGCTCACCCCACCATAAACCCCAAGTCGGTCTGATCAAAATTGCGCAGGTTCGGAAAAATTTCAGCAATTTGAGAAGGCGAAAGGCCATACCAACTGGCAAGGGTTGCTGAATACTGATCGGTTGAGGTGGTGGGAATTATTTGTCCCCGTTTGGCCGAATCTTGTGGGCCGCCCAGCACCAAGGGTGGTATCTCGCCGTACACTTTCTGCCCTGTTACTGCCCCGCCGATGATCATTGGTGGCCGCCCCAACCATGGTCGGTGCCATCTCCATTGCTACTCAGGGTTCTGCCAAAATCGGAAGCCGTAAAAGTGGTTACATTGTGGGCCAGGCCCAGTTGCTCCGTGCCATCGTAAAAGGCCTTCAGCGCTTCGCTCAGGTTGCCCAGCAAAACCGGTTGATTGGCTGCTTGCGCCTGGTGTGAGTCCCATCCACCAATGCCCACAAAAAAGATTTGGCGCGACATGCCCAAAGTGTTTCTGGCCGCAATCGCCTGCAATACGGTTCTCAGTTTTTTACCGGGATCCGTGTCGGGAAAAGCAATGCCACCCTCGTTTGTGTTGCCCATCGAGTCTTTGAGTATTACCCCCAGCTGCTCCGCACGTTCTGCAATAACGCTGTACTGCTGGCTGAAGGGATTGTTTTGCCCTGTTTGCATTAAGCGATCAAAGGTAATGATCCGGTTTTTTTCCTGCCAGTTGTTGTTGGTGCGGTCAAGCCCGAAAAACTGCGACAAACCATACGGCGACATGTTGTAAGCCTGAGCACGCTGGCCTGATTGCCACAGGTTAGAGCCAGACAGCGAGATGTTCATCGGAACCCTGGAATGGTTGCCTGCCTCAAACAGCATGTCAGCCATGCGCCCAGCCCAGCCCAGCGGCACGCCAGCGGTATTCTGGCCAAACTTGCCTTGCCAGTACTCTTGCTGATCGTTGTGAGAAAACAGCCGCGAAGGCATAGGCACCGATTTTTCCCGAAACTGTTTACGGGTGGTAGGCTCTACCAGCGTACCCACATTCGCCAGCACCGCGCAGCGCCCACGATCGAACAGCTCTTGCATGCCCCGCATGGCAGGGTGAAAGCCCCCAATCGCTTCCCAGATTGGATTGCACCGTCAGCACCTCGTGCCGCCTGACTGCAAGGTTGGTTCTTGCCAGCGCGTATTCACCGTACTCTGTGCCCCTGGCGGGCACAAACATGTTGTAGGAATCGTTGCCGCCCATCAAAAACACACACACCAGGGCTTTGTAGCCTCCGGGTGCCGATGCGGCGTTAGCTCCCATGGCATTCACCATTGCCAGGCTTCCCAGCGCTGCTCTTGGGCCGAATCCACTCAGTGCGCTGTATACACAGGTTTTTAAAAAATCACGTCGCCTTAATTCTTGTTGTTGTAATGTTTTGCCTTTCAAAGAATGTTTTTTTACTGCTTGCTTCATAATTGGGTACCTTTAACCTGACTTGCTTTTTGACTGACTGCTCAACGTATTGTTGAATTTACTTTTGCACCGCAAACTCGGGCGATGCCACTGCCATCAACAATGCTTCGCGCAAACGCTGTGTGCCATCGTCATACAGCGGCACGTGGTTTACGTAGTCCACTAAAATAGATTTTGTTTGTGGGCTCATGGCATACCCAACAGGCGCTGATTCACAAACTCAACCAGTGCGGAAGGGGTTTTGCCAAGGTACGTCCGTTGTCAAAATCCATTAAAACGGTGTGGCGTGATTGATCACGGCGATTGGCCCCAGCGCTCATTTCATAAATGTAAGAGCGCAAGCGGTTCTGGGTGGTGACGACTGTGTCGTCATTCACGATTTGGCATTCGGGGCAAGCCAGCCCATTCTGCGCCAATGCAGCCTCGGTGTGGTTGGGGCGGTAAAAGTTAAAGACCGAAGGCGATTTCAGTGCCTGCTGCCCCAGCTCGGTTTGGGCATCGTCATAGCGCAACCGCCCGCTGATGCCCCTGGCCCCAAATGCCCGCCACAGTGCAGTCAGTTTCAGCACAGGCTCTTTCAGCTTGCCAAACGTGCAAGGTTCGGTGCAGGCATAGCCCGGCATGGTGTGGGCAATCGCCTCGTTGTCCAGCAAAATGGCTTTCACCACTGCTTTTAAATCACCACGCTGGCCCGCACCATTGTTGTTAAATACCGCAGCCACGCGTGCCACATAGGCTCGCGAAGGGTTGCTTGTTACCAGTCGCTGAATTAACTGTTTGCCGATAAACGGGCCTACATTGGCGTGGTTAAACAGGTTGTTCAGCGCCCCGTCCAGGTCTTGCTGGGGCGATTGCCCTGCCGGTAATACCGTGCCGTTTAACAGCACTTTCTGATCCTGGTCGTGCTCTTGCGCAAATGCCTTCATCGGGCTGATTTCACTGTTTGTCGAACGCACGCACCACTGAAAGCTGGAGTTGTCTGCGCAAGTCCATCCAGTGAACACACGTGCAAACGATGCAATGTCCTCTTGCGTGTAGGTTTCTATTTCGCGCCCGTTGGCATCGCGCCGAGGTGTGCCGTCCTGATTCAGCTCAACCAGCCCAATGGTAAACAGCTGCATGATTTCACGAGCAAAGTTTTCATCGGGCGAACGTGTGCCATCGGCACTGCCTTTGCGATTGTCCATGTGGCTCAGGTATTCGCCCATGGCAGGGCTTGTCGCCACTGCTTCCAGCAGATCCCGGAAGTTGCCAAACGCATGGTTTAGCAGCAAGTCTTCATAGGCCACAAGGCCTCTGGGTCGCAAGGCCAATGTACTGTCTTCAGACACCACAAAAATCTGGGAAAGCGCGTAAGCCACCCGCTGACGCAGCTGATCCTTGCAGTTTATTGCCGCTTCCCACCAGGCATCCGAGCGGTTTTTCTGGCGTGCATTCAGTTGGTAACTTCCGTTGACTACGCCAATGCCCTGTTCAGCAAGCAAGCGGTCGTAAATAACAAGGTGAGAACAGAGGGGGCTTGCAAATTGCTCGTTAAGCCAGGTGTTGTAACCTTTGGTTTTAAGCGCGAGCACCTCTTCAGGCTTGGGGCCAAAGGTGGCGCGTCCCAGGAACAGGGCGGCTTGCTGACTGCTTTTTAAAGGAGGTGATGGTTCAGGCGTGTTGGCCAAGGCATTCGGGGAACTACCTACAGTGCCCCACCATACAAAAAACACCGAAAAACCGATACACAGTTTTTTACCAGCACGTTGAACAAACGGAAATGCGCACAACAAGTTCAGGTAAGACATAACTGAAAACCCATCCTGTAAAAGAATTCGAATGAATTCCATCACTCAATGGGTCCATTAACGCACAAGCCTCCTAAAAAGAGTGCATGAAAATGAGGCGATAAAAATACGTTATTTATTCTATGAGTCC
>JAAURO010000114.1 GCA_012032215.1 Limnobacter sp. | reverse complement strand
GGCCCCGCCATCAATACCACGCAGTTTAAGGCTGGCGCCACAGTGTGGTTTTAGCCCACTGGGTTGGTCCATGTACCGCATACCAGACCGCCTGCAGGAACATGTCGCCCTGCGACTTGAAAACACCGGAATTGAAACCTTGCGCTGCTGGGTTACAGGCAACGGCTATTCTGCTCTCTCCCACAGGCCGGTGGCACTTTCCCAGGATTCCAAAGGATGGAACTTTTCATTAACCGACTTGCCAGCCAGCGATGCACTGCTTTGCCGTGCCCATTACACCAGCGCAGGCGGGCTTGCTGTCTCGCTCTGGAATATCAACGACCTGCGCACCAACAGTGTCCGAATCAGCCGGCAATCTGCGTTTCTGGAAGGTGCGCTCAGCATTTTGCTAGTGCTGTTTGGAATTACCCTGTGGAAGGGGCTGCCCACCATTAGTGTAGAACACCGCCTGCAGGGCGCCTTCATGAGTATTTTTCGGCCCAAGGCGTTTGGCCTCACCCTGCTTTGGCAACCCATTCTGGAAATTCGCGGCACCGAAACACGGCTGTTTGCAGAAGCGTTGCTGCGTGTACGACACCCCAATGGCAACATTTCCAGTGCCAAAACCGTGCTGCGCCAAAGCCAGAAAAAAGGCTGGTCCAAAGATCTGGATCTGTGGGTATTGCGAGAAACACTGGATTTTTTAAATCGCAACCTTTCTAGACTCGACCTGCTGGAATGCGTGGAAGTCAATGTGCTGCCCGCCTCGCTCAACGACGACAACTACCTGGAACAAGCCATTACACTGTTCCGTCAATACAGCCGTGCAGCCCGCAAAGTGTGCCTTGAAATCACCGAAGTAGGCACCATTAACAACCCTCTGAAAATTGGCCAGTTCTTTGATTCACTGCGCCACATGGGGGTGCGCCTGGCGCTGGACGACTTTGGTTCTGGCAACAGCAACTTCCAGACCGCGCTTACGCTGCAAACCGACCTGATTAAAATTGATGGCTCGATCATTCAACGCCTGACCACCCACGAAGAAAGCCGCGCAATTGTTAAATCAATTGTGTATTTGTCCAAAGAACTGAACTGCAAGACCGTGGCCGAACACATTGAAGACGTAGACACCCTGATTCGCCTCATAGAAATGGGCGTGGATTACGCACAAGGTTTCCTGATTTCCCACGCCTGCAACCCGCTCCAGTTTCTCGACATCAAAGAAGTGTTTGACATGGTGGACTCCGCCGAAGTGCGTCAATTGCTTGCCCCAGCCTAACCCACTCCCTTTGTGCCACCTGTTTGCTGAACGTCAGTGGCACCCTCGCCACCCTGTTCACCCCTCACCCCGGAAAACATAGCTGAATTTAGCAGAAAAACAGGAAATTTCTTCTTTTTATAGGAACTTCCTTCTTTTTATATTTACTCAATAAACATCAGGGAGTTTTTTAATTAATCATAGTGCCTATCTTGGCAGCCTTTTCTTCAAATATTCAATTCGCAGCGGGAGCACCCAATGAACATGAGCGTATCACTAACCCTAGGACACCGTAACTTCGTCGGCAGCGAGGGGGATAGAACCTATAATGAAAGCGATGAAGTCAAAGAAATCCCTATGCGGGCAGGGGCCGATGAGTCCGGCATAAAATCGGAGCCCGAAGGAAAAAATGTTGGCACTTTTGAGCGAGATGGAGAAACTTACTACTACGGTGGGTTTACACACACGCCAGAAGGCGGCACGCTGGAAAATCATGGTTTCTACATGAGTCAAGAAGATTACGACACAGCCCGGAATAAATTGATTGCCCAAGGTTACGACCCAGACACCATTGCCGAAACACCCACCATTGGCAGCATTGAACTGCTGCATGAAAACGGCTTGATCAACATCGGTGAGGATGGAAAAGTAACACTGGTTGATGAAGGCGGCGATGGGTTTGATCAGAAGCGGATGAGGTAGCCCATGATTGGAGAACAGACGGTAAAACACACCACACCCGGGATGGCACGAAATCAGGGCCTGGAATAGATGCTGTAACCGAAGAGCCAATTCAGGACGGCGGTTCAGAGTCGGATCAAGGCTCTGGCCTTGCTAGAGCAGGTGATGAGGAAGAACAGGTTGAACCTACTGGTCAAGAAGATACCACCGGCACAGGCACCGAAACCACCGGCACCGAAACCACCGGCACCGGCACAACCACAACTGGCGATGACCCCGTGCTTGAACAAATTCAAGCCGATGTACCAGAAGGGCAAACCGTTGAAGAAATATCAGGAGGCGGGCCTGACAAGCTTTATGTGGCACGTGATGTGAATGGAAATTTTGCCAATTTCTACAGAAGCTCCTCAACATCACCAGATGGCAAACCTTATACAAAAGTAGGCTTCTCCAGTCTAACTCGGCAAGAAGTTGTGATGCTTGAATCCAAAGGAGACGCCTCCAATCTAGACGTTACCATAGCCCAAAACGGCAGTGTGGATGCCACCTACACACCCACCAATGGCGGACAAGCCATTGATATGCACTACAACGCAGGGGAAAAGACTGGCACTCAAACAGATGGTACTGGTGAGTCAACCACTGTTGAACAAACTGAGCGCAGCCAGGTTACTGCGTCCACTGGGGCTGGTCCTGGCATGGCGCTGAACGCTAGCGAGGAAATGGGTGCAGCCAATCAATTCGTTGCTGCCAAAAATGGAGACGGAAACAAATACCGCGCCATTGATCTGAAAACCGATACCGATGGCGACGGAAAACATGATGCTCTTGTTGAGAAGACACAAGCAGACGGTACAGTACGTTACATGCGTGTTATCCCAGACGGACAAGGCGGGTTGAAAGTTAATGAGGCTGGTGGAGCCAAGCCCAATGAATTAGCAGAAGGCGAGAAAGAAGCCCTTATGAATGCAGGCCCAGATGAGGCAGGTAGATTTGTTAAGGCAAACACCCCCCCAGACCGACTAACCAGCAATGGCATCCCTGCGGATGCAACTTTCCAAGTCATAAACACCGCAGCAACACCAGGTAACCCAGTAGAAGCCGCAAATGAAAAAATAGTAGTTGTACGCAATAAGCAGGGTGATGTTATTGGCCTTTACAGCCTTGAAGAAGGTACAAACGCAGGTTACGGTGCAAAACTTGGTAGCAATCTGGGCAGTCAACAAAGCTTCATGATGAGGCCAGATTCTACTGGACTGAGTTTCGAAACCTACGAAATCATCTCAAACCTTGATTACAATGACAACATAGCCACTGCCAGGTCAAGAGATGTAGACGGAAGAGATCACTGGTATGTGACAATTAATGGAGAAAACACACAAGATAACTACCACGGGTGGATCGATTCAGAGGGCAACGTTCAGTATGAAACCGGTATGCGTACGCGGGGAGAAAATGGGGAGTGGATACCATTGCTAGGAGACCCTGTAGCGAAATGCGCGGGAAATCCACGAACGTGACCACCCTGGAGGAGTGTAGCCGAAAACACCACCAAGAATCGTTGCTTTTTGCCCTCCCATTCTGAATGCCGCTTTACTTGCTCGGCGGCCGGGGTTTGGGGCAACGCCTTAGCCGGGAGCCACACCCCACAGCGTCAGGGCAAGAAAGCAGAACCGGGAGCCTATGCCATATTACATTTTTTCCGCTATATTCGTGACGACAAGGCCCAGTAAAAACCACCTGATTTTGTATCTCAGTGCGCCTCTTCCCAGTTGTTGCCCACGCCGCACCCCACTTCCAGGGGTACGCGCAGTGGAGCAACGCTGCTCATAATGCGGGCGGCTTGTTGCTGCACCTCGTCCTGCTTATTACTCAAACCACCCCCGCTTCCAGCCACATAGTTACAGAAAAATTTCTCTTTTAAAAAAACAAGAACTTTTTTTATTTTATTAACACTTAATAAACAGGAGGGGTAGAAAATTAATTTTTCTCTCATTGTTTTGACCAATCCACTTTTGGCTATCCAGAGCAGGAGTGCCCATGAATGTAGCCGCATCTTCTTCGTCCGTTCTTGCAAACTACAATTTTCTCGACAGTGCTAAGGATAGGAGTTTTAATGACAGCGATGAAGTCAAAGAAATTCCTATGCGGGCAGGGGTCGATGAGTCCGGCATAAAATCGGAGCCCGAAGGAAAAAATGTTGGCATTTTTGAGAAAGATGGAGAGACTTACTACTACGGTGGGTTTGCACACACGCCAAAAGGCGGCACGCTGGAAAACCATGGCTTCTACATGAGTCAAGAGGATTACGACACAGCCCGGGCGGAATTGATTGATCAAGGTTACGACCCAGACAGCATTCCAGAAACCCCCACCATTGGCACGATGGAACTGTTTTATGAAAATGGCCTGATTACCATCGATGACCAGACAGGAGAAGCAACACTGGTTGATGACGGTGGCGCTGGGTTTGATGAACAGGCCAGTAAGGTGGCCTATGACGAAAAAACCAACGGCTCACGACACCATACACGAGATGGCACAGAATCAGGGCCTGGGGTGGCCAGCACAGGAGACGAAGATACGACAGCCCGGGATTCCATGGACGAAAAACCTCCTGGCACTGATACGGTAGAGGAAGATAGCCATACTGCTACTGCACCCCATGATGATGAAGATATGGCAGGCCAACACCCTGCTGGTGGGCAAGAGTCCGCTGGTATTGAAGGCCCTTCTGCACAAACTGATACCACAACCACAACTGGCGATGACCCGGCGCTGGAACAGCTTCGAAAAGACGTGCCACCCGACCAAACCGTTGAAAGGGTAAAAGGCGGTTCAGATAGCCATCTCTATGTTTCTATGAATGCGGAAGGAAAAATTACCAACTTCTACAAAGAAGATGGAGAGGGTGGTTACAAAAAGGTCAGCTTTTCAGAGTTGTCACGCAAGGATGTTGGCGCTGTCAAGGATTTTGGCAAAAACCATCCCATCTCTAATTTGACGGTTGCTGTAGACGATGAGACTAACATTGCAACAGCAACTTACACACCCACAGATGGCGGACAAGCCGTGCATATGCAGTACGCCGCCGATGGTGCAGCAACGAAAACAGATGGTACTGGTGAGTCAACCACTGTTGAACAAACTGAGCGCAGCCAGGTTACTGCGTCCACTGGGGCTGGTCCTGGCATGGCGGCGAACAGTGCCAGTGCTACCACTGAGCTAACACCCGCCCAACAGCTAGGCCAGGAGGCATTGACCAACTCGACAGATGCGCAAAAACAAGCGCTTGTCGATAGATATGGCCCCACAGAAAACCTGACGTTTGAAGTGATAGACCCGGTAGAAACAGACGCAGCGAAACCGCCGGTAGTTGTGGTGCGCGACAAGGCGACCAACAAGATTGTTGGTTTACATACGATGGCAACTGGCAGACCCGGTTCCGATAGTATTGGGGGCATTGGTGGACCGATCGCAGACAACGGAGATGGCACACTTACTGACTCAGACTATAGCATCAGGCCTGAAGAGACCAGACTTAGCTTTCAGACTTACAAAGTAATTGCTGACCTTGACCCCAATGACAACATTTCGGCGATAGTTACTCCGGATGGACACTCTGTTCTTACTGTTGAGGTTGGCGACACCTCCCAATCCTACCATTGGTGGACGGGTGAGGACGGAACCCCTAAATATGGCAGCACTGCAGATGGAAGCGATGGTTTAAATGGCGAAACTGCAAATGATGTGAAAAACCGTGTGTATACAGCCACTTACACAAAAGCAGACGGAACACCAGGTAGCACACAATATGGTTATAGCCAAACCGAAGGAATATTCGCACCAATCTCAAGTTCATCCAATACCTATATACCCTCGACAGAAGAACTGGCAAATGCAGAATGGAGTATAACTCGCGAGAGACAATAAAAATCACCACCTGATTTTGTATCTCAGTGCGCCTCTTCCCAGTTGTTGCCCACGCCGCACCCCACTTCCAGGGGTACGCGCAGTGGGGCAACGCTGCTCATAATGCGGGCGGCTTGTTGCTGCACCTGTTCCAGTTCGGCTTCTGGCACTTCAAACACCACTTCATCGTGCACCTGCATAATCATTTTCGTGCGTAATTTTCGTCTTTCAGCCATTTCGAAAGTGCAATCATGGCCAGTTTTATGAGGTCGGCCGAGTGCCTTGCATGGGGGCATT
>JAAURO010000113.1 GCA_012032215.1 Limnobacter sp. | reverse complement strand
CCAAAGCGCCGGCGCCCGACCAGGCAGTCTTTGCCGATGACCGCGCCGTTCATGATCACCGCTTGAATACCGACGAGCGCGCCGTCGCCGATGGTGCATCCATGCAGCATCGCCTGGTGGCCGATGGTCACCTGCGCGCCGACGGTCAGGGGGAAGCCCGGGTCGGTGTGCATGATCGTGCCTTCCTGCACGTTGCTGCCCGCGCCGATGTCGATCAACTCGTTGTCGCCGCGCAGCACGGCACCGAACCACACGCTCGCGTGCCCGGCAAGGCGGACTTTGCCGATGAGCGTTGCACCTGGCGCGACGTACGCGCTGTCGGCGATCTGCGGGATGTGGGTTCCGAGCTGATAGGTAGGCATCTGCGGATCCTTTTGATAGTGGTATCCCGGAGTATCGATGTGGCCCCGGTCCCGTCTCTGGTAGGCCTGGCTAGAACCGCAAGCCGCCGTCGATGTCGACGCTGCGCCCCGTGAAGAAATCATTCTCGACGATGAACACCGCCCCGTGTGCGATCTCCTCCGGCGCTCCGAGCCGCTTCAGGGGTACTGGTGCGACCGCCTTTTCCAGAACCTCCGGCCGCATTGCTGCAGTGAGGTCCGTCTTGGTGAACCCCGGTGCGATGGAGGCTACGCGGATGCCGTAGCGGGCCAGCTCCTTCGCCCACACCACCGTCATCGCCGCCACGCCCGCCTTTGCGGCCGTGTAGTTGGTCTGCCCGGCGTTGCCGGCGCGCGAGATGCTGGAGATGTTGATGATAACGCCGCCGCCGAAGCCGACCATATGTTGCGCAGCTTCGCGGGCGCACAGGAATACGGCGGTAAGGTTCACGTCGATCACCGCCTGCCATTGAGCGAGCGACATCTTGTCGGTCACCTGGCCGTCCTTTGCCTTGACCAGCAGTGCATCCTTCACGATCCCGGCATTGTTGATCAGCACATCGAGGCGGCCGAAGTCGGCAACGATGCGCTGCATCGTCGCGGTCACCTGCTCCTCGTTCGTGATATTCAGCTGGTAGGTGCGGGCCGCGGCTCCAAGGTCAGTACACAGCTTCTGCGTTTCGGCAATACCGGCCGCATCCAGGTCCAGCAGCGCCAGGCTCGCACCGCGCCGCGCGAACTCCAGGCTCAGTGCGCGGCCGATTCCGCGGCCCGCTCCAGTAATCACCGTGATCTTGCCGCTGATCTGCATTTGTTGTTGTCCCCGTCTGTAGATTAGGTCAGTCGAAAACGTACCGGCCCGGAGCATCGCCCAGTTCAGGAGCATCGCCCAGCCTCTGCGCATCCGTCACGTCGATATTGGGTGGCGGCGCCACGCGCTGCGCGGCGGAATGCGCTACCAGCCACTTCTGCCACGTCGGCCACCAGGAACCCGCATGCAGCGCGCCTGCGTGAGCCACTCGTCCGGGGTCAGCGTCGTGGTGGCATCCGTCCACGTGAGAACCCGGTGCCGCCGCTTCGGATTCACCGGTCCGCTGATCACGCCCGCGTTGTGCCCACCACTGGTGAGGAGGAACGTGTAGTCAGGTGAGTTGACGAGCGTGCGCGCCTTGTACACCGAACGCCAGGGTGCCACGAAATCTTCTTCGGTGCCCACTGCAAAAACAGGCAGCTTGATGTTTTCCGGTGCCACTTTTTGCCCTTCAATGGCAAACCGGCCTTCCACAAAATCGTTGTGCAAAAAAAGTTTTTCCAGGTACTCGCTGTGCATTTTGTAAGGCATGCGTGTGGTGTCGGCATTCCAGGCAAGCAAGTCGATGACACCGCGCGGTTCAGTGTGTTGAAGGTCGTTAACCATTTTTGACCAAATCAGCTCCCGGGCTTGTAGCAGCTGGAAAGTTTTGGTCATTTGATTGCCTTCCAGGTATCCCTTGTACCACATCATGTTTTTCAGAAAGGCCAGTTCGCTTTCGGTGACAAAAAGCATGAGCTCGCCAGCCTCGGTAAAATCGGCCTGCGCAGCCAGTAGCGTCAGGCTTTTAAGACGTTTGTCGCCTTGGCTAGCCATGCCGGCAGCGGTAAGAGTGGCAAGCGTACCGCCCAGGCAATACCCTGCCAGGTGTATGCCTGCATCTGGCATCAGGTTGGAAACAAAGTCGATAGCCGCCATGGCACCCTGGCGGTAGTAGTCGTCCAGTCCCAGGTCGCGATCGTTTGCATCGGGGTTGCGCCACGACACCATAAACACCGTGTGGCCTTCCCAACCAGCCAGTTCACCAGCGAGTTGTTGGGCGACAAATCCAGAATGTAGTATTTCATGATCCAGGCAGGCAGCATTAAAATCGGTTCTTTGTAAACCGTTTTGCCCTGCGGCGCGTATTGAATCAGCTCCATGAGGTGGTTGCGAAACACCACGCGCCCGGGGGTTACCGCCAGGTTTTTACCCACCACAAATTCTTCCATGCCGGGGCGCCGGGGCACCACTGATGCGTTGTTGCGCTTGCTTGAACTGGTTTTGTGCCCACATTGCAAGGTTTTTGCCGTTGCTTTCAATGGTTGCCTGAAGCAACTCTGGGTTGGTACCCACAAAATTGGAAGGAGACAGCGCATCCAGAATTTGCCGTGTCATGAACGACACAGTGCGCTGTACATGCGGGGGCAGCCCTGGCAGCTCAGTGGTGGCACGTTTCCACCAGTCTTCTGCAAGCCCAAAGTTTTGGGCCAAAAGGTGCCAAGGGGCTTCTTGCCAGCCCTTGCCCTGAAAACGTGGGTCGGTGCAGGTGGGCTGTAATGCGTTACCAGTTGCATTCAGCACGTGGCTTTGCCAGCGCAGTGCGGGGTAAAGCGCCAACTCCAGCAAGCGCCCTGGCGAAAGCGCCAGTTGGCTTAGCCAGGAGTAGTAGGCAGTGCTGAGTGCAGCCGGGCTGATTCCAGAAGTAAGTTCGCCCAATCTGCCCTGAAAGGTTTTGTCGAGTAAATCAAACTGGTTGTTGCTTTCCGTTGGTACAGGGTTTGACATTTGCCATCATCCCATGATGTTGTAACCACCATCTACGTAAATAACTTGCCCTAACACGTGGCGGGCATTGTTCGATAGAAGAAATGCCGCAGCATTGCCCACTTCTTCAATGGTGGTTACCTGGTGAAGTGGTGCTTCATCGGTGGCTTTTTGCACCAGTGCATCAAAGTGTGCCAAGCCAGAGGCAGCACGGGTTTTAATGGGGCCGGGCGACAATGCGTTGACACGAATTCCACGCGGAGCCAGTTCTGCTGCCAAATAGCGCACCGAGGCTTCCAGGGCGGCTTTCACCGGACCCATCATTCCGTATCCGGGTACTACTTTTTCAGAGCCGTAGTAACTCATGGTTAAAATAGAACCGCCTTCTGTCATCAAGGGTTCGGCGGCTTTTGCCAGGCGCACCAAAGAGTGGCAAGAAATGTCCATTGCCGTAGAAAACCCCTCGCCGGATGAATCGGTAAACCGACCGTGCAAATCGGCTTTGGGTGCAAAAGCAACGGCATGTAGCAGAAAGTCCAAACGCCCCCAACACTGCTTTATTTCAGCAAACAGCGCTTCTGCCTGTGCCGGGTTGGTGACATCCAGCGGCATAAAAACGGGTGCATGAATAGACGTGGCAAGTGGCTCTACGTAAGGCCTTGCTTTTTCGTTGAGGTAAGTCAGGGCGAGCTCGCCGCCTGCCTGGTGCACGGCTTGGGCGCAACCCCACGCGATGGAGTGTTCATTGGCAACACCTACGATAAGGCCTTTTTTGCCTTGCATCATCGGGATTCCTTTTGGAGCTAACAGTGCGTGAGACTAACAGTGCTTCGGGCTGCGGCAAGAAGCACGGACAGAGGTGGCACCTTACTCCTTTTTGTGCCAAGGCGCAACGCATATGCTTGCTCTGGGTTATTGGGTTTACTGCATGGTTTACTGCACAAATTCCTGCTCGATTCGTCTGCCGTGCAAGATGTCCAGGCAGGCTTGTTCTGCGGGTTCCAGGCAAAGCACCTCGTGGGCCGGAAGGGTTTTTCCGGTGTCTTGCCCACACAGATGCAGGTTGGCATTGAATGTTGCAACTGTCATTTTTTCGCTGCGCAGTGCCACCCCTTTCAGGGCAAGTTTTTTGCGCAAGCGCGACAAAATCAAAAAGCCGTCAATGTCCATATCGCCTTGGTACACCACTTCCAGGCCGGGTTGGGTCAGAATGGTTGAGCGAGCAAGGCCCAAACAGGCGTACCCGGCACCAAGAATCAGCAGGCAGGGCTTTGTGTCTGGTGCCAGCAAACTCAGGTAAGTGGCGCGGTTCTCTAGAATAATTACTTTGGAAACCGGGTGGTTTGCATGCTCAAGAATGGCTTGCAAAACGGGCAAGCTCGCAGTTTGGGTGCCCTGTGGAAACCCGGCAAGTTGTGTATTCAGCACGCGGAATTCCACCGCAAAGGGTATTGGCGTGTGTTTAAGCCCTAAAAAACCCTCCAGGGTTGTTTCTTCCTGAAGCGTTTCAGGAAGGGTAGGGCTAAAGGGTGTCAGTACCTGAAGCAGGTTTAGTGCCGCTTTTCGGTTGTGACCCAAGTGCTTGGTGTGCATGTTGGGTAGGTGTATTTCACGCAAATACACCTGCAGAGGGCCCTTTCCACGCGCTTTCAGCAATTCAAGCAGGCTGTCGTGCAGCGCAGTAAAGCCCTGTTCGCACAGCAGTTCGACATGCAAAGCAGGGGTTTTGCACAAGGCTTCAAGCAGTGTTTTTTTTGCAGGTGAATTGAATTCTTTGCAGGCGCCAGCCAGTGCAGCCTTGAAGTGTCGCAGTTGCTTGTGGCACAAAGCCTGTTTTGATTGCGGTAACGATGTGTTGAAAAAACCAGATCAGCAACCGAAAGCGAAAAACGTTCCCACACGGTTTGCGGTTCCAGACCGGTTTTTACGGTTTGTGTTTCGGTGCTCAGCAGCCTGAAACCGGGGCAGTTACCCAAACGTTGTGCGTTGCGCGCCTGGTCTTGCAAAAACGCTTGAAATGCTTTTTCTTTTGAAGCCGCCGTGCCAGTTTTAACCCGAAAAACAAGGTGAACCGCATCGGGTTTGGCAGTTTCAGGTAAAGCCTTTGCAGGCTCAGGTAGTTTTGCCCGGTTAGCCAGTTTTCCAGTTGATCCACACAAAACCAGGGCTTGTGAGTGCGAAGCAGTATGCATTCCGGGAAGGGGTTGAGCGTGCCCGTTTTATCAAGAAGCATTCGCTGCATACAAATCAAGTTCACCCTGGGTGCGCTGGCGTTCAATTTCAGCCTTGATGCGCATTTCTCGCTGCGTGCCACTGCTCATGTATTCTTCAATCGTCATGTTCAGTATTTCCGAAGTGCGTTGCCGTTTGTGCACCATGGTAACGGTGTGCACAAAGCCCTCAAGCACTTCAATTTTTTCCAGCGGAGTGAGCAGGCAAACCTGCAGGCCCACCTGTTCAAAAAGGCTCAGGGGTTTTTGTGCGGTTTCTGAAGACGATTTTGAAAAACTTTCATCCAGCATCATAAAACGCATGAACCGTGAACGGTTTCCAAAAATACCGTATTGCACCATGGCGGCTGCACACAGTACCACGTAAGCAAGCTTTTCTTTTTCGCCGCCTGAGTTTTCGCCGCTGCCGCGCAACACTTCGCGAAACCCTTCGCTTTGATCGCCTTCAGGCAGCATGTTGACGGTGCTGTCCGGGCGGTTTTCCAGAGCCATGTCAAAAGTAAACCAGTTTTTGGGTGTCACCACGTGTTCGCGCCAGCGAATATCGGCGGTTTGATCAGAGCGCAGGCGTTTCACCATTTTGCTGGCGTGTTCTTTCAGGGTGTCGTAAGTGCTTTGCCCGGAACGAACTTCCAGCCGTGCACACAGGTTCAAATCTTTTTTGAATTCCAGCAGATCTTTGTCTTTGTTTTCAAGGGCACGAATTTGCAGGTAGCGCCCGGCGTTGTCAAAGTTAATCAGCTCCAGAACCTGGTTCTTGTTGTCTATGCCATCGCGGATTTCGTCCATCGTGTCATGCAGCAGTTCGTTCAGGTCTTTGAATCCGCGACTCAGTTCTTCGTTGAACATGCGGTTTATTTCTTCTCGAAGGCGTGGCACATCGCCTTGCTGAAGCTGCTCAAGCACGTGGTCCACAATGTCTTCGGTGTCTTCGCCCAACGCAATGTCCAGAGTTGCCAGCAGATCGGCGTGGTCTTGCTGCATGCTCTCCATGCTTTCGCTTAACAGGGTTTTGTGGCGGCTGTGCTCTTCAGTCTGTTTTTCCCGGT
>JAAURO010000112.1 GCA_012032215.1 Limnobacter sp. | reverse complement strand
GTTGCTGGCAGCACTCTTGGTGGTTTTCTCCTGGGGCCTTTGCTGGGCGCACAAGAGGCCGCACCATCCGACCCCAAACCGATTGCCACCCAAGGCCACCACATCAAACACAGCAGTTTTTTTGCTGCTCTAGCAGGTGCTGTGGTGGGTGCGGTGGTGGCTGCAGCTGCGGCAGTTGCAGTGACAGCAGCCATTGGACTGACAGGGGGCGCCGCCATTGCAGTGGGTGCCCTGGTTGGTTTGGCGCTTGCCAAACAAATCGGAAAACTGAGCAGCGGCGTAACGTCTTGGATAGAGAGCCTTTCACCTGCTGATGATGGCCCAATTAAAGACGGATCACCCAACGTGTTTATCAACGGCAAACCAGTTGCCCGCGCTGGAGTTGATAAAGTGGCCTGCGTCAAACACAGCCCGCCCGCCCCCCTGATTGCCAGTGGCAGTGAAACCGTGTTCGTCAATGGCTCACCCGTTGCGCGAATCGATGACAAAACCGTGTGCGGCGCTCCCATCAAGCAGGGTTCATCCAATGTGTTTGCCGGTGGGCAGAGTGTTGTTGTGCCCGACCTTGAAATTGAAGAAGAATTCAATTTGGCACAGAGAGCGCTACTTGTGGCCATTGAATTTGTGGTGCCCCCGCCAAAGGCATGGTTGCTGGGGCGGCCAAAGCTTTGGCGAATGCCCCCAAAGCCATTCCCAAAATGCTGCCAGCAGCCCTGAAAGGCTTTGGAAAAGCCAAATCGCGTGGCTTGGCCAACACGGTGCAATCCATTAAGTCCGGCGTAAAGTCTGCCATGGCAGGGGCCTGCAAAACCGCCTGCGATAAAAAAGCGGCACCCTCTGCAAACTCGACCAAGCCAAACACGACCGCTCAAAATGGCACAACCACAAACAAGCCAAATGGCCACAACAGCCAACCCAAAAGCAAATGTACAGAAACAGGCCACCCGGTGGATGTAGTCACTGGCAAATTGTCCACAGACCATACCGACTTTGCTTTACCTGGCCCCATACCCCTGGTTTGGCAACGCCACTGGATTTCTTCATCCAATCATTCGCAAGAACTGGGGCATGGTTGGCACCACAGCTACGACCTGTGTTTGGTGCATGACAAAGCCAATAAAACACTTACCCTGCGTTGGCAAGATGGGCGGCTTATTGACTTTGCACCACCTGCACCCGGCCAACCCAGCTTTAACCGGGCAGACCAAATTACCCTACACAGCCATGAAACGGGCTTTTACCTGCATGCCTTTGATGGCCTGTGTTACGAACTAACCCCAATTCAAACACAAGCTCAAACATCAATACAGCAACTCACAGAGCACAGCACCCACACCTACCGCCTGGCAACCATTCGCAACCCACGTGGCCACCGCATTGAACTGCAACACAACAGTGAAGGGCAACTGGCGCGGATTATAGACAGCACAGGCCGACACCTGCGTATAGAACGGGCAGGGCAGCAACAAATTACCGCTGTCGTGTTGGAAGGCAGGCTAGGCCTGCAAAGCATGAACCCTTGGGAAACGCAAACAGCCCAAGACACTCTGGTTGCTTACCAATACAGCGAGCAGCAAGACTTAACAGGCATCACCGATGCACGGGGCCACACCGCCCGCTTTGCGTACACCAACCATCTAATCCTTGAAGAACAACACCGGGACGGCTTTGCCTTTTACTTTGAATGGGACAACACCGCTCTTGGCCAACAAGCCCGCTGCACAAAAACCTGGGGCGGCAGCGGTAACAATCACAAGTACTACCGCGAACTGGAATACGACACCGCCCAAGGCATAACCCGCGTGCGGGACGGGCGCAACACAGAGATGGTGTATTACGGCAACGCCCAGGGTTTGGTGTACAAACAAATTGAGCCGAATGGCGACACCACCGAATTTGGTTTTGACGCAGATGGCCATACCCTGTTTATTAAAACACCAGCTGGAGAAGATCGCACGGTTTATGATGAACTGGGCCGCCCCACCCATATCATTGCCCGCAACAAAACCATTACGCAGTACAGCTACCTACTGGCCACACTGAGCGAAACCGCACACCACCACAACGCCGTTGCACAAATTGTTACAGCCGATGACGCCATACACCAATACGACTACAACAGCCACGGTGAACTGACCCAATACACCGACCCCGAAGGCAGAGAAACCCGCTACCTGCGAGACGCAGTAACAGGCCAACTACAGGCAATCAGCGACCCGGCTGGGCAATGGCAACGTTGCCGCTACGATGCCCACCAACAGTTGCAAACGCTCAGCCTGCCGCAGGGTGGAGAAGAACACTACGCCTACGACCTGCGCGGCCGCCTTGTTCAAACACGAACTCCGGAGTGCAACATTCACTACGAATGGGACGCCAACGGCAATTGCACCGCTCTAAAGCGCAGCGACGGTCAACACCAACGCTGGGCCTACAACGCCGAAGACCGCCTGATAGCCCACAGCACCGACGCACGCACCGTGCGTTGGGAATACGAGGGCGATGCGATTACCCAGCGCATCCAAGCAGATGGCAGCCAGTTTTACTACCATTACGACAGTGAAAACAACCTGACTGGCCTGACCAATGAAAGGGGAGAAAACTACCAACTGCGCTACGATGAAAACGAACGCCTGATTGAAGAAATCGGCTTTGACGGAAGGCGCCAAACCTACCAATACAACACCCAGGGCCACCTGGCCTGCTGGCAAGACCCCATGCGGCAAGCCCGCTACCAGCGCAATGCACTGGGCCAGGTAACCCACGTGCAATATCGCCTGATTGACCAAGCCGATGCCCCACCCGAAGCAGCCACCTACACCTACGACCTGCTGGGCCGTTTGCAAACGGCCAACAACGCCCACCGTAAACTGCGCTACGCCTACAACCTGGCCGGGGACCTGACCGAAGAACAGCAAGACGACGCGTTAACCACGCACCAGTACCACCCAAGCACCGGGCAGCTTGCCAGCACCACCTTGCCGGATGGTCGGCAACTGCATTTGATTACACCCACCACCAACTAAGCAGCCTCAAGCTGAATGAGCAAACCCTGCTGACCCAGCACTACGACGCCTTTGGCCGCCAAAGCCAACGCCAGTGTGGTGACATGACCCACCACAACGACTACGACCCCATGGGCCGATTGGCCCGTCAGCGTGTTTACAAAACCCACCAGCGCCACCACGATGTTATCAACCGCAGCTACCGCTACAACACCCAAGACCAGGTGATTAGCCAACAAGACCAACACCGCGGTAGCCGCCATTACCAGTACAGCCTGCGCGACCAGTTGATTGGCATTACCCAGCAACGCCCAAGCCAACCGCCCGAGCAAGCCGCACACTATACCTTTGACCCAGCGGGCCAGTTAATTGATTTGGTGGAAGCCGCACCGCGCACCCACAGTGGGCTGGACATACAGCCCAAAAGCACACAATGGTCCGCAATGCCCGACAAAGCCAGGCAAGCCCACCAAACCGAGCAAAGCCAGACCCCTCACGCAGAAACAAGCCCCGTTTCACAAGGCCGCCTACTTCGCCAGAGCGACAAACACTATCAATTTGATGCCAGCGGCAACCGCACCGACCAATGGCGTGGCAAAGGACAGTGCATCCACACCCACTACCGCTACAACGCCACCAACACGCTACAAGAAGTCGTTGAAACCACAGACCAGCTAGAAACACGGGCCACATTTACCTACGACGCGCTGGGCCGCCGAATCAGTAAAGAAGTGCGCCAAACGCAGCGCCCCAGCGGGCGCTTAAAAGCGCATTACCGGCATGGGTTTTTGTGGCAGGGCGATGTACTGCTGCAAGAAAAACGCACACGCCTGTGGGCAGAAGAAAATGACTTCAGCGCGTTTGAGGATTCACAACGGTTTGACAACACACACAAACCTCAACCCAGCGTCGAGCTGTACCGCACGCTTTACCTGCACGAGCCCAATAGCTTTAGGCCATTGTTACAGCTTCACCAGCCTGCAATGAAAGCTGAGAAAGTGTTGTATTACCACCTGGACCGTGTGGGCACACCACTGGAACTCACCAACCGCTACGGCGATGTGGTGTGGCAGGCGCATTACCGGGGGTTTTGCCGGGCCAAGGTGGTGAATGAGCCGGAGGTGCACAACCCGATTCGCTTCCAGGGCCAGTATGCCGATGAAGAATTGGGTTTGCATTACAACCGCTTCCGGTACTATGATCCCGCAAGTGGGCAGTTTACCCAGCAAGACCCGATTGGCTTGGCAGCGGTACCGCGAATTTGTATGAATACCCCAGCGACCCGGTGGGCTGGGTTGATCCGTTGGGGCTCTATGAAATAGTTTTAGGGCGTTCGCCGTTTAATGAGCAATTAGCTTATGATCTCAACCAAGCTAAAATAAATGCTTTCCCAGACTCACTTTGGTATCAAAAGGGAATTGCATCAAAACCAATTGATGCTTCTACATTCGTCAGTCAATTCGATGAAGTCATAAAAAAGGCCGAAAGAATTCATTTTAGCTTGGCTGGACTTGATCCAGAACAAGTAAAAAATTCAGGATTAAATTTTGATGTGAAAAATGGTCTGCTTCAGTCGGGCAACGTAACCAATGTAGAGTTAAATAAAATATTAAATGACAAGTCTCTTATGGCTAAGACCAATTTTTATAAAATTAAACCAGATGGTCTTTTTATTGAGGTGAGCCATTCTATAGTCAAAGATGTTTTCTCTTGCAAAAAAAATTGATTTTATGGAAAAATTATTTTTAAATATGGAAAAAATTAAAAAATTTATCGAATGTCAAGATTCGGTTAGTGTCAATATTCTGAAAATAAATTTTGATGTTCATCCTAATAATTTAACTGTTTTACTTTGCGGTTCAGCGGAAAATATTTTTTTGAAGATTAAGTATTGTTCTTTTTTTTGCGGGCCTCTTAAAAGCTGGGGTGGTAATTTAGATATTTTTTTTGAGAAAGAAAAACAGCAATTTTTATTCAATACAAAACAAAGAGAAATTGATGTATTTTCTCTAAAATGTAAAAAAAATAACTTTCGAATAAATTTTATTGATTTTTCACTTGTTAATAAAGCAGAGGCAGAGGCAGAGGCAGAGGCAGAGGCAGTGTGTATGCCTCTGCGTTGCCATCTACCATGTGCTCCAGTTCCCATGGTCCCCGCCGAAATGAGCCAACTATCTGCAACAGATGCAAGCGTTATCGTGCATCGTAGTGCATTAGTCGTACCAGCTCAGAGGATTTGCATCCGAACCACAAAGGCTAACGTTCTGGTTGTGCGAGCCAGGGGTTGGGGTGATTAGAGGAGCTGCGGCGCTGGAAACACTTGGGGCGATTGCATTGCCACTGCCACTGGAAGCTGGTGCCATGGAGGGATGCCCACCCAGCGCTGAGGATGCCCGCCTCAGGCCTGCAGCCGTGCTTGTGGCTGTCCGAGCGCTGGAAACCCTCCGCAGGGACTCGACGGCGTCTGCAAGGGTCAGCCTGCAGCAGCAGCAGCCAAAATGTGCGTGCGTATTCGTTGTTGAACAGCCCTTGAGAGTCTGATTGTCGACCCGTTGGGGCACCGATTTCACATCTTGCTTGACTGGATCGTGTTTTGGGTGCTTGGTGTCATGCTGCCACTGGGCATGCCTGGCAGGTCTGGTCATCTGGTCATCATTGGACATGTGTGATTGCGGCATGCAGAGCATGACAACCTGCTCGCCCTGGTCTGTGGAGTGCGCAACAAGCATGCTGTGGTCATGACATGCACGTTTCGTGCATGCCACTTTGGGCAAACGCCAACCACATTCACAGGCAGCTGCACAGAGCAAAACCGCTGCCCTCAAGCAGGGCTCGAGTTGGATGGCAGGGAAGTAATCAAGAAGCAGGCAAGTTTGGAAAGCGGCATACGTTGAGCTGTGCTGTCCATATGAAGAGGACAATTGAGGGTGTGGGTTGGCATTGCGGGCCAGTTCTGGATCGAATGCATGCACTGGGCTACATTGCTCAAGGGGCTGATCATGAGGCTGGCTGGCTGAAACAGGTGCATGGATTGGATTGCTGGCCTGTTGCTTCGATGGCTTGGGGCGTATGGCAGCAATTTTGAAAGCGCTGCAAGGCTTGACCCTGGGCGATGCGGCGTAACATCCCCCATCTTGGAGAAAGGCTTGTGGAAGCATGGTGTCAGCTGTGCAATCAGGCACGGCAGCTGGCCTTCGTTTGCTTGAATGCGATCCTTTGCAGCTAGGGGCCT
>JAAURO010000111.1 GCA_012032215.1 Limnobacter sp. | reverse complement strand
TTTGTTCCTGTGCGGTTTTGGGGGCTTGCTGTGGGGCTTTGGCTTGTTGCTGTAGAGTAGCTAAAATGTCTCTGCTGCGGAACAGGGGCCAGCTTCTTTTTGGAATATATTCACACGGAACGGAACATATAGGGCTATCGGTGCAGCCCTGGGTGCCCTTCTTAGCAAGACATCCCAACCTTACAGCCTGTACTCTGCAATTTTTAAAACCATACCATCGCAAATTTATAACCACCTTGGAACGGCATTTTCATCGATTTACAAAGTGTATGAACAATCCAGAAACTACTTATTAGGCACATCAACGCCATGTGCAAAGCCTTTAGAACCCAGTTCACCAAACGACTCATACGAAATAGAAATTCTGAATGAACTGGCGAAGAGTTATCGGATTATAGTGAAAAATATTTTCGATATGCTTGGAAACATCCCCAGTTCAAAAAAACAAGAAAGAATTGAAATTCTAAAGCTGATTTTTCTGGCGCTGGATGCTTTTTACAAAACCACTCAGCTGGCGAGCCCGAGATCGTACAATTTTTTCTTTGGGACACCATATAAAAGGGTAAAATCTCATCACTTACGGATTGCAGTAGAAAATTATTTAGAAAGCATAAATTTTCTTAAAATTGAACTGCTTACAAAAAACAAGGAGCTCTTCGAGGAAAATGAAACAACAAAAAATATTAAAATTCTCAAACAGGAAATATTTTCCTCCAAGTTTAGACAACTTGCAAGAATTTCTTCTTGCTTTATACTTTTTCCAAAATTAATAATCGATCAGTTTAATACCAGCAAAGAAGAAAAAAATCGTGATAAACATGAAAAAATAGAACATCTGTTTTACTCTACCAGCGAGTCTATGGAGGTTTTTATGACCTCATTTCTAAAAAATCTTATATTATCTAGCGTTAAAAGATGCAGTTCCACAGAAGAAATTAAAAAAATTTTTATTAGTAATATAGAGGCCACGTCAAAATCTGTAGAACGTGTAGAAAGCATGATGAATACTATTGTTTTATCAGAATCCGGTTTTTTTTATTGACCAAATAAACGACTCAAAAATAAAAAATATTGCATTTTTTATTGAAACATTGTGCAGTCTATTTAAATTCTTTTGATTACATAATCAACGAGGAGCAAGATTTAAAAGAGGCATTTGCCAAATTTAGAAGAAGAATTCCTGCAAGTAGCAGCGCTCCCGGAATTGACAAAAAAGCACAAGGCCCCACAACCACTCCTGACGAAGGAATTGAAACGCCCGACAGTGATTCAGATGATTCAATGTCGTCACCAGAAGCTCCCAACTATTTCCAACTCCAAAAAGCCGAAAAACCCCAAAAAGTACTACTGGAAGAGGCTCAATCCATCTTGCAAGAGAATCCTTTTGACAGCATAGAAAAAAACCAGGTTAACCCTACTCCCAAGTTCCTTCTTTTATGTAGAAACATCGCCTGTAACCAAGCTGAAAAACTATTGAAATCCATAAATAGCTGCACAAGAAAACTCTCTAAAAATCAGCAAGAAGCTGATGCACATACCAATTTGATGAATCAGCTCGGAATAAAGAAAGAAGAGTTGCGCAAAAAATGGAACTTTATTCCAGCAAAGACTTTGAGCTTGACCTTTACAAAAGCTATGAAGCTCCTCATTCTGACGAGTGGAGTATTTTATTTACAGAAAATGAAATTGAATCCATCTCGAAGCCTATTGTGCTCCCGCCACCACCAGATACCACCAACCCCCAGGATTTTCTAATAGAAATACGCATTACGTCCAAAGCAAAGTCCAATGGAAACTCAGTCTTGCCAGTTTGGCTGCATTTGCACGTTCAAAGTGCAGAATTACAGGGAAAACGGCTAACGATTTTCAACTTCATGCAACTCATTGTTGACTCACCCAGCGCCGTCTTAGCCGCTCATTTGAAAAGCGATTTTTATCGAGGAAAGGGCAAGAACTGGCAAGCAGCTCGCAGACTGGCTGGCGACACAAGCACGCATATAGAGCGATCAAAAGCTTCCGTGGG
Organism: Limnobacter sp.; assembly: GCA_012032215.1. Taxonomy (GTDB): domain Bacteria; phylum Pseudomonadota; class Gammaproteobacteria; order Burkholderiales; family Burkholderiaceae_B; genus Limnobacter. Next base: position 4,230 of record JAAURO010000111.1, on the reverse strand, counting down.
TTTTATCAAGCAGGTCTTTAAGGCTTTACCACAGCAGGTGTTATCAGAAAAAAATCTTGTTTTCTCACTCATTGTCTTCTCACTCTCTCAAGCAGCGTGGAGCATTTTGAAGTTTTTCGCTATAGCTGAAAAATATAATATGACACAGGATCCCGGTTCTGCTTTCTTGCCCTGGCACTGGGGGCATGCCTACCAGCTAGGCGGTGCCCGAAACCCCGCCTGCTGCTTTACTTGCTCGGCGGCCGTTAACTCTCCCCTCAGCGCCATGGTGCGAAAGAAGCGGGTTTGCGCGCAGCCTTAAGCCAAACCCTAGCCATATTATATTTTTCCAGCTATATGCCAGACTATTTTTCAGAAAACAGGCTTTGCTCTTTATGGCTTAGTGGCTTGAATGAGCCATCAATGCCATAAGCTGTGGTGCTGGTTTTTCCATTGGACTTCTGGATTTTCAGAAAAAACAAAGTAGGTTCGAACTCGGAATCTCCGCCACATTCCTTGTTATTGAGTTTTCGCACTCTGACTATGTGGTCGCTTTTTTCATTTTCAATGTTATAGCCCAGACAGGATTTTTTGAGACCAACGAGATCATAGCTTTCTACTACCTGAGACGCTTGTCGAGAGCCTGGTCATGGGAAGTAATTGATGCACCAAAACTTACACACACGCATAGAAAAAGAGCCAAGCCCAGAAAAAATCCAACCTTTTTTTTAATCATTTGATCTGTTTGCATGTCTTGATGTCGTAAGCCTCTAAATGTTGGCCAACGATGATTGCTTTTAAAATTTTTGTACAAAAAACCCGACCAAGGTCGGGTTTTTTCAAACTGGTGCCGGTTGTCGGATTCGAACTGACGACCTACCGCTTACAAGGCGGTTGCTCTACCAACTGAGCTAAACCGGCAAAACTTTCAAGAAGCGCTATTTTACACGAGTCAGGTGATTTTTGCGATTTTTGGTGGGCTTTTTCGACTTTTCGCCAGATTCTTCAGGCGGCAACTCGCTGGCGGGCACAATTTCCGGCTTGGCAGGGCCGGAATTCGCATCGGTCACAAGGCCTTCAGGCGTGGCTGATATTTCAAAAGCCATGCCCTGGCCGTTTTCGCTGGCAAAAATGCCGCTAACGCGCGCCACTGGCACCGAAACATCCAGGGCTTCGCCGCCAAAGCGGGCCTGAAACTCAATCAATTCATTGCCCAGGTGCAGTGCATTGGTAGCCAGCGGCGACACGTTCAACACGATTTCGCCGCTTTTTACAAACTCTTTGGGCACCTGGGTATGCGCATCTACGGTGACCGCCATGTAGGGGGTGAAACCGTTGTCGATACACCATTCATGAATGGCTCTGATTAGGTAGGGTTTGGTAGATACCGGGTCAGTCAAAACACAATCCTTTAAAAAAACCAAACACTGCTTTAGCGGCGCATTACCTTTTCAGAAGGAGTAAGCGCATCGGTAAATGCTGGTTTGCTAAAAATGCGTTCGGCGTATTTCAGCAGCGGAGCAGCCGATTTTGGCAAATCAATTTCGTAGTGTTGCAAACGCCACATCAGCGGCGCCAGCGATACATCCAGCATGCTGAACTCTTCACCCAGCATGAATTTGTTTTTAACAAACACAGGGGCAAGCTGGGTTAGCTGCTCGCGGATTCCCTGGCGGGCTTTATCCATGGCTTTGGGGTTGCCTGCGCGCTCCAGAATGCCCACATTCATGAACAGTTCGCGCTCGAAGTTAAACAGAAACAAGCGGGTGCGAGCACGCATAACCGGGTCTGCAGGCATAAGCTGCGGGTGCGGAAAACGCTCATCAATGTACTCGTTGATGATATTCGATTCGTACAACACCAGCTCACGCTCTACAAGAATGGGCACCTGGCCATACGGATTCATGGTGTTGATATCGTCTGGGCGGTTGAATAAATCAATGTCCTTGATTTCGAAGTCCATGCCCTTTTCATGCAACACAAAACGGCAGCGGTGAGAAAACGGGCAAGTGGTACCAGAGTACAAAACCATCATAGTGTTAAAGTCCTGAAACGAGAAATGGCTGGGGGCAGAACGCGCCCCAGCCTGCTTCTGCAAAAATTAAAAATTAATGAATGTCTTTCCAGTACGAGGCGTTTAAACGCCAGGCAAACACGGTAAACACCCCCAGAAAAATAAGCGCAATTACACCCAGTCGGAAACGGTCGGCACGCACAGGTTCTCCCATGTACACCAGAAAACTGGTTAAATCAGCGATTGACTGATCATACTCTGCGCGGGTAAGAGTTCCCGGGGTGACCGTTTCAAACTTCACAAACCGGGTGCTTGCCTTGCCAGAGTGATGCGGATCTTCGTGTTCGGCAAACACCGCTTTTTGTACACCCTGCAACTGCCACAGCACGTGCGGCATGCCTGCATTTGGAAATGCCAGGTTGTTCCAGCCCGTTGCACGGGCTGGATCCTGGTAATAAGTACGCAAGTAGGTGTACAGGTAATCGGCACCCGCGCCAGCCCCGGATGCGCGCGAACGTGCAATCACCGACAAATCGGGCGGTGCAGCACCAAACCACTTTTTGGCATCTTCAGGCCGCATGGCAATGTTCATGGTGTCGCCTACCTTGGCATCGGTGAGTATCAGATTGTTTCTGATTTGCGCATCGGTCAGGCCGATGTCTGCCAGTCGGTTGTAGCGCATGCTTTGTGCACTGTGGCAGTTCAGGCAGTAGTTGACAAACAGCCTGGCGCCACGTTGCAAGGCAGCCAGGTCGTTGGTGAGATCGGGCGCTTTATCCAGCGGATACCCGCCACCCGAGGCCCAAACCAGAGCAGGTACAAGCGCCAGAAGTACAAAAAGTTTTTTCATGGTTTTTATCCGTTTGTCTTGCGATTACTTAAAGGTAACCCGGTCTGGTACGGCCTTGAAGGTTCCCAGCTTAGACCACCACGGCATCAGGAAGAAAAACCCGAAGTAAAACAGAGTGCCCGCCTGCGACACGCGCTCGCCAATCGGTGAAGGCGGCTGCACGCCCAAATAGCCCAACACCACAAAATTGACCACAAACACGGCGTACACATACTTGTGCCAGGTAGGCCGGTAGCGAATGGATTTCACTTTGCTGGCATCCAGCCACGGCAGGAAAAACAGCACAATTACCGCGCCACCCATTACCGCCACACCCCAGAACTTGGCATCCAGAGCCAAAAATCCAACGCACAGCAACGCCGCGCCCACCGCAATTTTAAGCCGCGCAAGGCCACTGCGTGCCTGGCCATTGGCACCTTTGCTGAACAAGGCAGCCAGCGCACCCAAAACGGCACAAACCACCAACACATACACCATTCGGCGGTAATGGCCCGCAGCATGGAATAGAACGGCGTGAAGTACCACACCGGTGCAATGTGCGGGGGGGTTTTAAGGGGGTCAGCAGGAATGAAATTGTTGTATTCCAGAAAATAGCCGCCCATTTCGGGGGCAAAAAACACAATGGCAAAAAACACCATCAGGAACACGCCCACACCCATTAAATCGTGCACAGAGTAATACGGGTGAAACGGAATGCCATCCAGGGGTATGCCGTTGGCGTCTTTGCGTTCCTTGATTTCAACGCCATCGGGGTTGTTGGAGCCCACTTCGTGCAAAGCCACGATGTGCGCCACTACCAGGCCCAGCAACACCAGCGGAATGGCAATAACATGGAACGAGAAAAAGCGGTTCAACGTGGCATCAGACACCACGTAGTCGCCACGGATCCAGATAGCCAAATCGGGCCCGATAAACGGAATGGCCGCAAACAGGTTTACGATAACCTGCGCACCCCAGTAAGACATTTGCCCCCAAGGCAACAGGTAACCAAAAAACGCTTCCGCCATAAGGCACAGAAAAATGGCAACCCCGAAAATCCAGACCAGTTCGCGGGGTTTGCGATACGAGCCATACATCAGGCCACGCATCATGTGCATATAAACCACCACAAAAAACATAGATGCCCCGGTGGAATGCATATAGCGCACCAACCAGCCCCAAGGCACATCGCGCATGATGTACTCGACCGACTGAAACGCCTTTTGCGCATCGGGTTTGTAGTGCATGACCAAAAAATACCGGTCACAATTTGAATGACCAGCACCAACAGCGCCAACGATCCAAAAAATACCAAAAGTTAAAGTTTTTAGGCGCGTCAGTACTCAGACATGTGCGCTTTAAAAGTGGAAGTCAGCGGAAAGCGCTGTCTGATCCAGCCCATTACCCC
>JAAURO010000110.1 GCA_012032215.1 Limnobacter sp. | reverse complement strand
AAGAACAGCCTTCAGGCTACACCGAGCCGCTGCTGCACGCTTGGTCGTTGAAAGTAAAGGCTGCTGCAAAACTGCGAAGGCTTAACCCCGTAACGGCCAAAAAACCGCTACGCCACTTTGCCCTGCACGGTAAACCGAATAATGCACTGCGCATTTTCAGCGCCTTCTGGCGTTTGCTCCACACCCAAGGCCCAACCGTGCAGGCTGGCAATTTCTGCAACCATTGCCAACCCCAGGCCATTGCCCGTGCCATGGGTGCCGGTCACCCTGAAGTAAGGCTCGAACAAACGGGCCAAATCGGCTTGCACCAAGGGTTCGCACGCATTGCTAAAACGCAGTGTCCACTCGCTGTGAATGCACGCCTGATTGCTCACCCACAATTCAATACCAACTATCGGCTTGACGGGCAGGCAATATTTGCAGGCATTGTCCAGCAGGTTGCGCAGCAAAATTTCCAGCATACTGCTTTTGGCGTTTACCACTACCGAGGCATCGGGCAGTTGCAATTCAATACCAAGGCCCAGCCCTTCCAGCAACGTGCGTTTTTGCTGCACCAGGTAGCGCAATTCTTCGCTTAGATTGATTTCGGTTGGTTGTTCGCCATCGGCTTCAGACTGTATGCGGCTGTAGGTCAGCATTTGCTCAACCAGCCGTTTGGCACGCGACAGGCCGGTTAACAATTGGGCTGCGGATACCGAGCGCTCTTCCTCGTTGCCGGCACTGGCCCAGTTTTCTGCGTGCAGACTGAGCGCCGCCAAAGGCGTGCGAAGCTCGTGCGCAGCAGAATCGACAAAACGGCGTTCGCGCGCAAGCATATCGCGTATGCGCTTGAAAAGCTGGTTTAACTCTGCAACCACGGGCTGGATTTCTGTGGGTGCCGGGGTAAGTTGAATAGGCGTTAAATCGTACGGTTCCCGCCTGGCAATCAGGGTAGCCAGTTTTTCCAGCGGACGGAAACCCACTACAACCACCAGATTCACCAAACCACACAGCAGCAAAGCCCCCACCAGCAAGGGGCTGGTGAGTACCACGCCCACATCGCTGGCAATTTCACGCCGAAAGCCCACCTCCTCTGCCACTTCTATCCACACCGAATTCGACAACAGCGCGAACACGTGCCAGCTTTTTCCGCCAGTGCTTACCTCAAAAAACCGGCTTTACTGAACCCCAAGCGCTCGGCGGGTGCTGATCGCGACTTAACGAGCAGCTTCCCGTCTGTGCTCCACACCTGAAAAGCCAGCATGGTTTCGTAGGGGTGGCCGGTAGGCAAAGGGTCATCGCTTTCAGCCTGGCTGAGCTCTGGAGGAAGTTCTACCACGATAGGCCGGGCAAGCGTTGCGTGTTCTACCGGCCGGGCCAGCAGACTTTCCAGCACACGGGCCGAAGTAGCCAGCCGGGCACTGAAGATTCATCGGCTTCGTGCAGCGCCACCTGGTAACTCACCAACCCGGCCACTCCCAAAATCAGCAGCAACGCGAACAACAGCAACAACACAATTTGCTGGCGCAGTGAAAACCGTGTGCGCACGCGGTCAAATGCCATCTTGCCCCATTCGGTACCCCACGCCCCGTACTGTGCAAATCAGCCCAACTGCAATTTTTTTTCGGATATTGTGCACATACACATCAATGGTGTTGCTGCCTACTTCGGATGTCCAGCCATACAACGATTCTTCCAGCTGCTCGCGGGTAAAAACCCTGTGCGGATTTTCTATCAGCTTTTTTAACAGGCTGAATTCGCGCCGCTGCAGATTAACCACTTCGCCCTGGTAAATGACTTCCAGGGTTTGCAGGTTCAAGGTAACGCCCTGCCAGTTCAACACATTGCTGGCAGCACCGCCCATGCGCCGCTCAAGCGCATGAATACGCGCAAAAAGCTCTTCCAGCTCGAAAGGTTTAACCAGGTAATCGTCGGCGCCCATGTTCAAACCAGCAATGCGATCTTGCGTGGCATCGCGGGCGCTGAGTATGATGGTGTGCGTTTGGTTGTTGCCCTGGCGTAGCATCCGCAACACCTCCATGCCATCTTGCACCGGCAAGCCGAGATCAAGAATAATCAAATCGAAGGGGTTGTTTTTGGCGGCGCTGAGTGCCTCTGACCCATTGTTTATCCAGTCTACCTGGTAGGCTTTGCGTGCAAGGGCCTGGCGCACACCATTGGCAATCAGCTCATCGTCTTCAACCAGCAACACGCGCAAGTGGCCCCTCCTTTTGCAGCTTCGCTTGTTGCAGTGTAAGCCACCTGGTGTCAGTTGTTGTTCACCAGACAGATTTTGTTGTCCCAAATACCTTTGAATTCATCGGTGCAAGCGCTGTCCGTACCGGGGGCGTAGGTTGGAGTACATTTCAGATTTGTCAATAATTGGTTAAAATTGGTGCTTAGATCTTCTGTGCCATTGGGGCCGGGACAAGTGCCAGTTACCGAAACCCAAAGCGCAACTTTACCGCCGGGGCGAATCAGCCGCGTAATTTCACTGACATTCACACTGTTAAGCGGCGCACCCTGCATGGTAATCAAGTCCGCAATACCATCTACAAAAGGGTATGGCGGGTAGGTGCTGAAGTCGGGCACCTGCACCAGCATTGGAATCGGCCCGTAGGGAGGTTGGGAATCGTTCACCTGGGCATTCAGATTAATGGCGCCCGGAAACCCGGAAGGCATGCCAAAGGGCACATGATAACCCTCGCCGCCAATATCCAGATGGATGAAATAACTGCTGCTAACACCCATGTCGCTGCGGCTGGCAAACTGCGCCGGGTTGGTGGTAGAGGGCACGCCCACTTTGGCTCGAACATTTACAACCACTTGCGAAAGGGCAGTGTTGTCATCAGTAGCCAACGCAACTTGAGAGGAACTAAGCGGCTGGTTCAACTTGGTGCTACCAATCGAATTGATTAAATCCTGGCTTTGGGCGATGCTTACCGTGCCAACTGCAACAATAAGGCCAACCGCAATTACTGGTGCGGAAATACCTGCCACAACAGCCCCCACCGCCATCAAGGCTATGGTGCCATACCACATCCAGTAAGACGAAGAATCGCTGGTCAGGTCGTGAGGCGTAATGCCATACGGCATCACCCCGTGCGCCATTACGCCACTGACCATACTGCTGCTTGGCGGCATTGGGATGATTTTCGCCATTGCCTGGGTAATCGTGTTGACCGTGTCCTTGCTGGGTAATGCCGTCATGCAATAAGAAAAGTTGACACCCACCTCAGCGGTTATGGTTACGGTCCAAGTGCCTGCGGCAGGATTTGCCACCGTCAACAACCAAGGCGATCCATTGCCATCGGTTTGCACAAACAACGCCTCCGTATTGCTGTCCTGATTGTAAATTTTTCCAGTCGGATCGGTGATGGTTACTGTTGCACCAGCCGGATAGGAGTAAGCACCTGTATCACCGCAAATACAGGCGCTCAGGTAGGGTGAACCAGATGCAACCGTCAGTGTTTGTGATTGGCTGGGCGGCGAGGCATTGGTCACCATCATGCCTAAGTAGGCGAACGAGTTGTCCCCCGTGGTGGTCAGGCATTGACTAATCGCACCACCCGGTGCAACGCACATCGCCGGAGCGCCACCAACTTGAATACCACTGTAACCCTTTGCAGGTGTTGTCCAGTTGGTGCCATCGGTTGACGAGGTAACGTACAGTGCGTGCGAGCTGTCGTTGGCCTGAAACGCAATATAAAGTTTGCCGTTGAACACCGCCATGGCAGGTGCACTGCCGATCTGAATGCCCCCGTAACCCTGGGCAGGCGTCTTCCATGTAACGCCATCGGCTGACGAGGTAATGTACAACGCGTGTGAACTGTCATTGGCCTGGAAAGCGATGTAGAGTTTGTCGTAAAAACTGGCCATAGCAGGCGCACTGCCAATTTGAATGCCGCCATAACCCTTTGCGGGTGTCGTCCAGTTATCGCCATTTGTTGCAGAGCTTACGTACAAGGCATGCGAGCTGTCATTGGCCTGAAATGCAACATACGTTTTGTCGCCAAAAATTGCCATGGCCGGGGTTCCGCCGATTTGAATACCACCGTAGCTTTGCGCAGGCGTCTTCCAGGAGCTGCCGCCATCGGTCGATGAAGTCAGGGTCAGATCGTGCTCAGAATTGTTTGCCTGAAATGCCAACCAAAGAGCCATTGTCATATGCGTTCCCCTGAAATATGCGGTGATTGATGGTTAAAAGACAGAAGCGCGTACCTAACGCCAAGCCCTACTGCATTCTGGCTTGCTGCGAAAGGTTTCTGCAAGCGTAGCTGTGGGTCTGCATAAGCAGCCCAAGCACCGTAAGTGCCGAAACCATGGCCTTGCTGCGGGCACTACTTTGCCCGATACGCACCCTACAACCTCGCCGCCTCCCGCTTGGGCGATTCCAAATAGGCTTTGCTCTGCATTTCCTCAATGCGACTGGCTGTGCGCACAAACTCATTGGCCATCGCGCCTTCGGTATACAGCGCTTCGGGCGGCACTTGGGCAGACACAATCAGCTTGACGCGGTGGTCGTACAGCACATCAATCAGCCAGGTAAAACGCCGGGCCTCCGAGGCCATGCCTGCGCCCATTTGCGGCACATTCGACAAAATAACAGTTTGAAACTGACTGGCAATTTCCAGGTAATCGTTTTGCGAACGCGGGCCGCCGCACAGGGTCTGAAAATCGAACCACACCACCGAGCCTGCGCGGCGCACCGCCGGAATTTCGCGGCTTTCAATGCGCAGCACCGGTTCTTCGGGTTCAGTTTCGGCCAAAGAATCAAAATCGGCTTGTAGTTGGGCGTTGTTTTCCGGGCTTAAAGGAATCAGGTAGGTATTTAGTTTTTCCAGGGTTTTGCGCCGGTAATCTTGCCCGGCATCCACGTTCATCACATCCAGATTGGTGTTCAGCAAGGCAATGGCAGGCAACAGCCTGTCGCGGTGCAGGCCATTGGGGTACAACTCATCGGGCTTGTAATTCGAGGTCATCAAAAAAGTAACGCCCTGCGCAAACAGGCCTTCCAGCAGGCGGTACAAAATCATGGCATCGGCAATGTCCGACACATGAAACTCGTCGAAGCAAATCAGCCGATAGCGTTTGGCCACACGCTGTGCCACTTCATCCAAAGGGTTTTTCATGCCCTTGAGTTCGGCAAGCTCGGCGTGCACGCCGCGCATGAACTCATGAAAATGCAAACGGGTTTTGCGCTGCAAAGGCACGCTGGAATAAAAGCAGTCCATCAGAAAGCTTTTGCCGCGCCCCACCCCGCCCCACAGGTAAAGCCCTTTGGGCACAGCGGGGCGGTTCAAAAACTTGCGGATGGGGTTGCTGCGCTGCTTTTTAAATTCCAGAAACTCATCGTAAAACACCTGCATGCGGTCTATGGTTTCACGCTGGGCAGAGTCTGTGGAATAACCGCGCTGTTTGAGCGCCTGGTTGTAGTACTCAGTAACGTCCAATTTTTACTACATATTAAGCTGACGTTTGTCACAAGCCAAGGCAGCTTCTTTCACCACTTCCGACAAGCTGGGGTGGGCATGGCAAATGCGGCCAATGTCTTCTGAGGCGGCTTTAAACTCCATGGCCATAACTGCTTCGGCTATCAGGTCGGATGCATGCGCGTTCACAATGTGTACACCCAGCACCTCATCGGACTCGGCATCGGCCAGCACCTTCACAAAGCCTTGCGAATCGCCCTGGCCCAAGGCACGGCCATTGGCCATGAAGGGAAACTGCCCAGCCTTGAATTTGCGGCCTTCTTCTTTGAGTTGTTGCTCGGTTTTTCCAACCCAAGCCACTTCGGGCGAAGTGTAAATTACCCAGGGAATGGTGTCGTAGTTGCAATGCCCAGCTTGCCCAGCCAGAATTTCTGCAACCATCACGCCCTCTTCTTCGCCTTTGTGGGCCAGCATGGGGCCACGCACCACATCGCCAATGGCGTAAATGCCGACCACCAGGGTTTGGCAATGGGCATCCACGTCAATCTGGCCACGCTCGTTGGTTTTTAAACCCACTGCTTGCAGATTCAAACCATCGGTGTTGGACACACGGCCTACTGAAACAATCAGTTTGTCACACTCCAACTTTTGGGCTTTGCCTTCTGCGTTGAGGTATTGAACCACCACGCCTTTTTTGTTGGCAGCCACTTCTTGAATTTTTACACCCAAGTTGAATTGCAAGCCCTGCTGGGTGAGAATTTTCTGCATCTCTTTGCTGACACTTTGGTCGCAAGTTGCCAAAAATTCCGGCATGGCTTCCAGCACGGTGACTTGCGCACCCAGGCGGCGCCACACAG
>JAAURO010000109.1 GCA_012032215.1 Limnobacter sp. | reverse complement strand
AGCTGGTGTAAGCGGTGGCGCAGAAGTCACCAAAGGCCCTAACGACAACCTGGCATTGGTACACACTGGCCGTCTGGCTTTTGGCATGACCACCATGGCCCTGCCCGTGAAGCCCTGGAAGGCAAGAGCCCTGTGGCCCCTGGCGTAAAAATGGACAACGTGTGTGCGCTGTTTCCCATGTACCAGACACCGTTTTCAGTAACGGTGCTAGCCAAAAGCAACATCAAATCCATTTTCCGACATTCCAGCGGGCGCCCAAAATTGGTTTCGGCCCAGCCGGTTCCACCTCGGATTCTTACTTCCCCGCATGATGGACACCTGGGCGTGAATACGAACGACGCAACGGGGGTTGGTCTGATTTGGGTGGTCAATTGCAAGATGGCCTGATCGATGTGGTTGCGTTTGCCGCTGGTGTACCCGTGCCGGCTGTTAGCCAGCTTGAAGTACAAACCGACATCCGTATTCTGGAGTTCACAGAAGCCGAGCAAAAGAAAGTCATGGATGCCTACCCGGTCTCCAAGTTCGACATCAAGGCCGCCACCTACAAATCGCTGAAGAACGATGCGCGTGCCGTTTCCATGTGGAACTTCGCCATCGGTGGCTGTAACCTGGACACCGATTTTGTCTACAACGTCATGAAAACCGTGTTGGACAACAACGACAAGATGGTCAGCATTCACAAGGCGGCAAAATCTACCGTAAAAGAAAACTGGGACAAAAACACCTTCATGCGTTTTCATCCCGGAGCTGTGAAATACTACGAAGAAAAAGGCATCAAAATTCCTGCGAATCTAAAATAAGTTGAAGCCATTGGTTCTGAACTGAACCAAACAAAGGGCACGCCTGACCTTCCGGGTTTAGCGTGCCCTTTTAGAAACTGAATCTTGCCCCTCCAGCACACACTTTTATTCATAGAGAACAGGTAAATGTCTCAGCAGACCCCCCCACTGGCCGCCTCCGAAGGCGACCGCCTGATTGCAAACGGCGTTGACGATGAACCACCAGCCAGCAATCAGCGGTCTTTTACACACACCGCCGCAATTCTGGTTTCCATACTGGCAGCGGTGTACTCCGGTTTTCACCTTGTCACGTTAAACGTTGCCCCCCTGGAAACCTGGCTATACCGCATTCTTCACATTACCGGCGCCTTGGTGCTTGGCTTCACCGCCTATGCCTCTGCCAACAGCGACAAACCAGCCCGCGGCCCAAGCTCTGTGGTGCACGCAGTCGCTATTTTGTTGGCCTTGCCAGCCTTGTACTCTTTGTTTCAGGTGTACGAATTCTGGAACATCCTTCAGGCTGGCGAATTTATTCCCGCCAATCAGGACGAATACCACTTTGGCATTCCACTGGTGGTTTCTACCGTGCTGGCCATTGTGGCCTGCTGGTTTTTACGCCCCGAAGGCAGCCGCTTTAATTCGCTGGATTTCACTCTGATTGTCTGCGTACTGGCAAGTGCAGGCTACATAGTGCTTTGTCTCGATGGCGCTGCGCTGCGCTTGCGCGCGGGCACTCCGTTTGCCGCCCCCGGCAACGCCTACGCCTCGTTTGCTGCGGTGCTGCTCATTCTTGAACTGACACGCCGTGTAGCAGGCCTGGCACTGGTAGCGATTGCCGCCATTTTTGTGCTGTATTCCTTCGTGGGCCCTTACATGCCAGGTTTTTTGTCGCACCAGGGTTTTGAGTTCCAACGATTTTTCTCGTATGTGTACACCGACTCCGGCATTCTTGGCCCCACAACGGCGGTGTCTTCCACTTACATTATTTTGTTCATTATTTTTGCAGCCTTTTTGCAAGCCTCTAAAGTAGGCGATTACTTTGTAAATTTTGCCTTTGCTGCAGCCGGTAAATCACGCGGTGGCCCCGCCAAGGTAGCCGTGTTTGCTTCAGGCCTGATGGGCATGATAAACGGCACCAGTGCGGGCAACGTGGTAGCAACAGGCTCGCTCACCATTCCACTCATGAAAAAAGTGGGCTACCCGGGCCGCTCGGCGGGTGCCATTGAGGCAGCAGCCTCTACAGGTGGGCAAATCATGCCGCCAATCATGGGTGCGGGTGCGTTTATCATGGCGGAAATTACCGTCATCCCGTATTCAGAGATTGCCATTGCCGCCATTATTCCTGCAGTGCTGTATTTTTTGTCTACCTACCTGATGGTCGATCTGGAAGCCGCCAAACTGGGCATGCGCGGCATGCGCCAGGATGAACTTCCGCTGTTCTCCAAAATGGTCAAACAGGTGTACCTGTTCATTCCCATCATCATTCTGATTTACGCGCTGTTTCAAGGCTATTCCGTTATTCGTGCAGGCACGCTGGCTACTGCCGCAGCGGCGGTAGTCAGCTGGTTTCTCCGCACAAAATGGGCCCCAAGCGTATTTTCAAGGCCTTCGACATGGCTGGCATCATGTCGATACAATTATTGTGGTGTGTGCCTGCGCTGGCATTATTGTGGGTGTGATTGCCCTAACGGGTGTGGGTGCACGGTTTTCATCGGTACTGCTTGAACTGGCAGACAGCTCGCAACTGGTTGCCCTGTTTTTCGCCATGTGCATTTCCATTTTGCTGGGCATGGGCATGCCAACAACAGCAGCCTATGCCGTGGCAGCATCGGTGGTGGCACCAGGGCTGGTTCAGCTTGGCATTCAGCCTTTGGTGGCACACTTTTTGTGTTTTATTTCGCGGTTATTTCTGCCATTACCCCGCCCGTTGCACTGGCCTCTTACGCGGCTGCGGGCATATCGGGCGCAAACCCCATGGAAACATCGGTTGCCTCCTTTAAAATTGGCCTGACCGCATTTATTGTGCCGTTCATGTTTTTCTACAACTCGGCACTGCTCATGGATGGCGGCTGGAGCAACTGGGATGTCATTCTGCGCGCAGGCATTACCGCCTGTATCGGCGTGTACTTCCTGGCCTGCGCTATTCAAGGTTGGTTCATGAAAGGCCCGGCCAACTACCTGGTACGCGCAGTGCTGCTGGTTGCAGCGTTGTGTATGATTGCCGGGGGGGTCATGACAGACATCATTGGTGTAGCCTTGGCAGTGGTGGCCTTTATTCTGAGCAAATACCAAATTGGTGGCACGCAACCCATGGTCAGGGTAAAAGGAATGGATTAAAAGTGCAAGAAAAGTGGTTGCCCACAAGGCAGCTGCTTTTGTAAATGGTGTGGAAATGGCCTCGTGCAAAACGGGGCTATTTTTTTGGAGTTTCTGGTGCCCCGACGGGAAAAAGCAGCAGGCGGGGTTTCGGACAACGCCTAGCCTGGAGGCATGCCCCACAGTGCAAGGGCAAGAAAGAATCGCAAAATCTATGCCATATTACATTTTCCCGATATAACTTCAGCCACCACCACCACTTGGAAATTACAAAAATCTGATTACCCCTCAAAACGAAAATGCTGCCTGTGCGGCGTTCCGCCTTTCCAGATATGCGCCTCTAGATAATAATGCGCCAAAGTAATGCCCATCACAATTGCAACAACCACTTCAAAATGCAGTGAAAGGTAAACGAGCAAACCCGCAATGGCCAGCGCAAAAAGCGGATTAAGCAAAGCCACAGGCAATTTGGGCAGCAGGGTGTACAAGAAGTTTTTTCTGGTATGCCTGTTGCGCGAAACATCATGCAATACGTAGATAAAAAAAGCGGTCGAGTCATGCAAAACCCGGATTAAAACCAGTCCTGCCAGCGCCCATTGCTGCCCTAAAATAAGATACAACGCAGCAATAAAAACAAGGTTGTTTAAAACAAAATAGCTGGCTGCCCGCACATTTTTTCGAATCGACCAAGCATAGTAAGCAGCCATAAAAACCAGCAAAGCCAAAAGCCAGTAATGCAAATGCAACCACTTCGAAAGCATCAGGCCGTAATAAACATTGTCCGCAAGATCCGCCGAAAAATAAGCCTGCAAATATGCCAAAATTCCCAAAAAAAGAGTAATGAACTTGCACAATTTTAAAAGCAAACAAGGCGGCTTTTTCACCAAGGAAATACAAATTCCATACTGCTGGGAAACAATGTGATGCGCGGTTAAAACAAAAAAAGCGATGAACACATATTTCGATGAAAAACCAAGCAGGTACAGCAGCACAGGCAGCCCGGCACAAGCCAAAGCAACAAGCATTCTGCTTTTATATTGTTTTAAATAACTCACATCGGCCGAAGTTTGCAGGCTGGACACAATATGAGGAAGGCCAAACAGAAATACCCACCCAGGAATATTTTCAGGTATTGCATACGCAGAATGAAAAAACCACACCACAAACACTGCAATCAAAGAAGCCAACAGAAACGACAAAAACAAAACCCCGGGCATCGTGAAAAGGCGGACAGGAAAGTCAATTCTTGGGGATGTAACACCAAATGCAGGCAATGGCATAAACCAAGTTCTCCTAATGATTTTTCGCGATCAGCATTGGAACACCGGCCAACCTACCCAACAGTTTTCTGGATAAGTCCTGCGCCGTTTCTGCCGAGGTGCCCCGTGACGGCCATTGATTGGCAGCCGAAATCAGCACATCCGCTTTTCCCGAGAGCAAACCTCGATGGGGCCACAGAATAAAATCTTCGTAACACATGGAAACGGCAACAAACTTTCCAGCAAGAGAAATCACATCCTTGCCAAATATATGGCTTATTGCCCCCTCCTCCAGCCCGAACTTCCAGTCTCCGACAGGCATGGGAACCTGAGCTGCGGCTATCACCTGGCCTTGAACAGGCACATCTCCAAACCCCACCAAGGCATTGTAAAACCCGGTTTTCCTGGTATTCCAGGCTTCTTCTCCAACCAATACAACGGCCCCCTTTGACTTGGCAGATAACGACACTTCTTTCCAGAGTTCCACTTGCGGCCTTCGGCTGGAACCAGCAACAGACTCGGGGAAAACAATGATTGTTGCGTGTTGATCAAGCTCATTTTTGGCAATGCGGATCAGCTTGTTTCTAATAGCCAACATGTCATCCGACCACAACTCCGGACTTCTGCCCACCTCCATTGAAATAGCCCGCCAGTGGGGCGGCGCAGGTGGCGCAGTGTAATTCAGATTAATTGAAATAGAAGTGACAAGCAGGCCCGTGATAATAGTGGGAATCAAAACCGGATGTCGCGCCCAAGAGCACATGAGAAACATCAAGCCCCACGTCAGTAAAATGCCCATCCATTGAAGCCCGGGAAAAAACAAACCCGCAGCCATCAGCGGCGATCCCCAATGGAAAAGCCCCAAGGGAGGAACCGTCAACATGAAGAAAGCCAAAGAAAACCGACACGAGGCGTTTAGAAAGGTTTGGCGATTAATACCGCGCACCAGAATCCACGGAAAACCCAGCACACCCGCGTGAAACAGCCACAACAAGACACAGTGGGAAAACGAGATTCCGGGAAAAAAACCATGGATAATTCCGGGAACAGCCCTTGTAGCGCAGAGGTAGTAAAAAAACGCAATCAGAAAGGCGTCAACCCTTTTTGACACACCACACACGGCAAGGGGCAAGAGCAGCAGCACACTGGCATTGCTTACACTGTTTACATCGTACCAGGCGAAGTCAACCCACCGCGGACGAAAGCCCGCACAACCCCACCAATCGAAGCGGAATGCGCCCCCGTGTTTTGAGTTTAATCAATGACAACACTGATTCCACGGGGGCTTTAGTCCTGATTAAATACGTGCTGCTAGGTTATTGTGCCTGTGGCTGAAAAATAATGTACAAAGGCCCTTGGGTGCCATGATTCCAGGTGGTGGAATTACCCGAACAAAGAGCCGCTGAATTACAGACAACCGTGTTGGATGCATAGTTTTCTAAATCAATGCTGTTGTTTGAAGTGGTAGAGGTATGCCAAACGCTCTGGGTTGAACCACTAAAGGATGTGCCGGTAATGCTATATCCAACTGGCCATTTTGATTCAGAAGTGGCACAAAAATCGCCTTTGGTTGAACTGGCTTTGGCCTCTACATAGCCCACTGACCCGCAAGTAACTCCCGCATTGGAAGCCGTGAAAGTGACACTGTTCCCGGTATCGTACATGCAACTTGCACCCGACCCTGGCGCAGCATTCACGACCAGTGGAACGGCTGGCTTGGTCACCAGATTGACACAAACATTCACATTGGCACCTGCACCCGCATACGCGGCAGCAGAAAACAAAGACCCCAGTGTCATCAAAGCCGACAAGGCGATTTTTTTCATGCAAAATTCTCCTATTGTGGTTACGAACAACTTCTCTTCAACAGCAATTCGGGTAAAAACGTCATAAGGCGATAACCAGACCAAGCAACGCAATCAGGCCATCT